>JBILYW010000444.1:0-3878 GCA_044377555.1 Pseudomonas sp. | reverse complement strand
CTGGACGTCGGTATCGAGGTCAGACGTTATCCTTCCCGGCCTCAAGCGATAGAAGCGCTCAAGACAGGCGAGCTGGATTTGCTGAGCAGTTCCAACGGTTTTGAAGCCCAAGACCCCGCGCTGGTGCTAAGCCTGCCCTATGCCGAGGACTCGCCTGCACTGGTCACCCGCAGCAGTAACAAGGAGCGTCCGCCGGTTGATCTGGCCGGGCTGCGGGTGGCAATGCTTGATCACTATTTACCACCGCAAAAGGTCAAGGACTTCTACCCCAAGGCCACTTTGCAACTGTACCCCTCAACCCTCACGGCGATCGGCGCCGTGGCGTTTGGCCAGGCCGATGTCTATCTGGGGGACTTTATAAGTGCCAATTACCTGATCCACAAAAACTACTTGAACAACGTGCAACTGGCCGAGTTTTCAAGGCTGGAGGACAACCCGTTCTCGTTTGCCTTGCGCGGCGATGACACCCGATTACTGCGCGTGGTCAATGCCGCATTGGCAGTGATTCCGCCCAGTGCCCGTATGACGATCCTGCGGCGCTGGAGCTCGGACGGGCCGCAGATCAATAACCCGTGGCGCTTCAACCCCAACCCCAGTGAAAAGCGCTGGCTGGCTGAGCATTCGCAATTAAAGGTAGCGGTCAGCGATCAGTTGCTACCGCTGTCGTTTTTTGATGAGGAGGGCACGTTCAAAGGTCTGGCTGCCGATGTTCTAGCCAATATGACGGCGCGTACCGGCATTAAGTTTGAAGCGGTGCGGGCGCATTCGCTAGCAGGGGTGGTCCGGCTGGTCGAGATGGGCAAGGCTGATGTAGTGGGCACTATCACGGCCGGTGCCGCCCAAAACAATCGTTTGCGTTTTACCCGACCCTATCTAACAACCCCATTTGTGCTGGTCACCCGTGTGGGTGCCGAGTATGCCGAAACACTGGACGAGATGGCGGGGCAGCGCGTGGCATTGATGCGTGGCAGTGCCTTGCGCGACTTTATCCTGCGTGGCTACCCCGGCATTGAGGTTCTGGAGGTTGAGAGCCCGGCGGTGGCCATGAGTATGGTGGTTGAGGGCAAGGCCGATGCCATGATCGGAACGCTGGTCAGTGCGCGTTATCTAATCTCGCGGCGTTTCAACCATCAGTTGCATATCACCAGTACGGTGGGCACGCAGCCGGAGCAAGTTGGATTTGCCACTACCCGCGATGACCCACTGATGGGCGCGGTTCTGGACAAGGCCTTGCTCAGTATCACCCCGGGGGAAATGAGTGAGTTGACCAGTCGCTGGCGCACGGAGGCGCCGGCAACTGAAAGCTACTGGTTGCGCAATCGTGCCGCGATTGTTCAGGGGTTCGCCATCGCGGCGGCTTTGCTGTTGGTGGCGCTGGCATGGATTATCTATTTGCGCCGGGTCATGGCCAGGCGTCAGCAATTGATGGACGAGTTGCAAGTCGCCAAGCAAAGCGCCGATGAAGCCAACCGGACGAAAACCACGTTCCTGGCAACCATGAGCCACGAAATCCGCACGCCAATGAATGCGGTGATCGGCATGCTTGAGCTGGCCATGAAAAAAGCCGATCAAGGCGTCATGGATCGCTTTGCCATTGAAGTGGCGTCGGTGTCTGCCCGGGAGCTGCTCGATCTGATCGGCGATATTCTGGATATCGCGCGCATTGAGTCCGGCCATTTGTCCCTGAGCCCCAAACGCTCCAATATCAAGTCCCTGATAGAGGCCGTGGCGCGCATGTTTGACGGTCTGGCCCGGCAGAAGCATTTGAGCCTGGTGTGTGAGCTGAGCCCTGAGGCAGATGTCGATGTTTTGATCGATCCGATCCGTTTTAAACAGATCGTTTCCAACCTGTTGAGTAATGCCATCAAGTTCACCCGCAAGGGCGAAGTGCGGCTGATATTGAGGATGTTGCCCGGTCACGATGCGCAGCCTGTAACGATCTGCTTGTGCGTGGAGGACACGGGCGTGGGGATTTCTGAAGAAGACCAGCGGCGCTTGTTCAGCCCATTTGTCCAGGCCAGCAACAACACTCAATCGGCACGCACGGGGTCGGGTTTAGGGTTGGTGATCAGCCGTGAACTGTGCGAAATGATGGGGGGGCAATTGCACCTGAGCAGCGTGGAGGGGATCGGTACCCGGGTCGAGGTCGTGATGGTGGTGCCGCTGCTTGAGCCTGAAGAGCAGGTGGCCGATGCCGAGGAGCAAGCCCCGGCCAGCACCCGCTCGCTGAATGTGCTGGTGGTGGATGACTACCCGGCTAACCGGATGTTACTGGCCCAGCAACTGAGTTTTCTGGGGCACCGCGTAACAGACGCTGAAAACGGGGCCCTGGGCCTGGCGGCGTGGCGGCAGGGGAGTTTCGACGTGCTGATCACGGATTGCACCATGCCGGTCATGAACGGCTATGAGCTGGCGCGTGCGGTACGGTCCGAGGAGGCTGCGCTGGCCCGGGTGCCGTGCCGGATTTTCGGTTTTACCGCCAACGCACAACCGGAAGAAGTAGAGCGTTGCCGAGAGGCCGGAATGGATCGGTGCCTGTTCAAACCCATCAGCTTGAAGGACTTGAGTGCCTGCCTGGCGTCGGGTCTGGCGCAGATTGCCACACCAGGAGTTGGCGATAAACTTGACGGGCAGGTGGACGAGATTGATCTGACGTATCTCAAGCAATTGAGTCAGGGCGATGACCTGCTGGTTCACAAGCTGCTCGCTGAGCTGTCGAGCAGTAATCGCCAGGATCTCGCCACCCTGATTGAACTGTTTGTTAAGGATGACTTCGAGGGCCTGGCTGCTTTGGCGCATGGCGTCAAAGGGGGGGGGCGGCTTGTTCAGGCTAAAACAATGATTGAGTGTTGCGAGCAATTGGAGGCGGTATGCCGCACGGGTGAGCCAGAACATCTTGCCGCCGCTGTTGATGCCCTGCACAGCAGTATGGAGCAGCTGGGCGACGAATTGGACCGTTACGCTCAAGCCAATGAGTGACATGAATGATGAGGCCAGAATGCCAACTAAATCATTACGAATATTGATTGCCGATGCTGATCCGGAACAGGCCCTGCATATAGAACGCACGCTGAATATTCTGGGCTATTACCGGATCGCGCCCTTGTACAACCCTGAGGCATTGGTGAGCCTGGGCAATGCACGCACTGCCGAATATGACGTGCTGCTGATCAACCAGGAGATGGCGGGAGTGGGCATCGCGGAAGAAGACGGGTTCCGCAGGGATAACTCGCAGTTCCGCCATGTACTGTTTTATGCCGATGCCGACAGTTTCGTGAATCAGCTTTCGGGGCTGATGCAGGCGCTGGATACGTCGCCCCGGCCTTGATGCGGGACTTGTCTGCATTGCCTGGCCCACGCTAATGTCCGGTGCTGTCAAAAGCAGACACTAATGGCCTGATTCGTCGAGGGATACGCGTAATGTCGCAAGTTGTGGTAGTGCAAGCAGACTATTCAAACCCGGTTCATGCCCAGGCGTTGAGGGACGTATTGAACCATTACGCCAATGACCCCATGGGCGGTGGTGAAGCGTTGTCGCCGCACGTGCTGGAGCAGTTGCCGGCAGAACTGGCCAAGCGGCCCCACGCATTCAGCGTGCTGGCGTTCGTCGACGGCGAGGCGGCAGGTCTGGTGAACTGTTTTGAGGGGTTTTCGACCTTTGCCGGCAAGCCTCTGGTCAACGTCCATGACGTGTCAGTGTCGGGGGCGTTTCGCGGCCTTGGCCTGAGCCAGCAAATGCTGCTCAAGGTTGAAGAAATTGCCCGTGAGCGTGGCTGCTGCAAGATCACCCTGGAAGTGCTTGAGGGCAACCCGGTGGCTCAGGGCTCCTACCGCAAGTTCGGTTTCAGCGAAGGGCAGCTCGACCCGGCCTACGGGCG
>JBILYW010000036.1:0-11607 GCA_044377555.1 Pseudomonas sp. | reverse complement strand
GCAATGGTGTCCAGGGTGAAAGTACTGAGGCTGGTGGGCAGGCCGTCGTACATCAAATTGTCGATCACAAAGCCCCGCGCAAGGAACTGTTGGCGGTCCCCGCCGAACTTGCGCAAGGTGATGCCCGGTGCGTACTTGACTACATCGTTGAGGTCATTCATGCCCTGGTCATCCATGCGCTGGCGGGTAATGACGCTGACCGATTGCGGCGTTTCGCGGATCGACAACGGCAGGCCGACAGCGGTGCTCATGGCGCCGGTGGTATAGGAACCGCTGCCTTCGGTGGTGGCGTTATCGGTTATTACGCTTTGGGCATTAATATTCACCTCACCGAGGTTCAGCGGGCCTGGACTGACCGGGGCAGCCAGGGTTGCAGCAGATAAGCCCAGTGCCAGGGCACCAGTCAACGATGAGGTAAAGGGAAGGGGCATCATACAGATCCTGCAAAGGGGAAATATTCGCACCTGTTTGACAGACAAATCGCAGCGACTGGAGCTCGTTGTCTGATAACGGACTACGCTAGCGGGCGATATTAAAGACTTATTCGTATCTGTAAATGGTAATTGTTATTAGTTGCGATGAATTTGTATTTGCGCTCGGGGTTCAGCGCTGGCGCTTCTACGCCAATTCGCTATTGGAGCAATGCGCAAAGGTATGGCGACAAGAGCATCGTGGCGCTGGGAGCCCAGCGGTTATCAGGGATGGATGGCTCGCAGAGCCTTCATTTTCAGATTCCAGAAAAGCAAATGCCCCGACAGGTCGGGGCATTTGCTTTCAGTCCTGGTCAGGCTGTGTTTTTACACACTCCGGCCAGGACGGGGTATTGCTCGACGATACGTGGTGTGTTCAATCAGAACACTACGCCCTGGCTACGCAGGTAGTCATCGTATGTGCCGCTGAAGTCGATCACGCCACTTGGGCTCAGCTCGATAATACGAGTGGCCAGCGAGGATACGAACTCACGGTCATGGCTGACGAATACCAGAGTGCCCGGATAGTTCTCGAGTGCCAGGTTCAGCGCCTCGATGGATTCCATGTCCAAGTGGTTGGTCGGTTCGTCCATGATCAGCACGTTGGCTTTTTGCAGGATCAGCTTGCCGAACAGCATGCGACCTTGCTCACCACCGGAAATCACCTTGACCGACTTGAGGATGTCATCGTTGGAGAACAGCATGCGGCCCAAGGTGCCACGTACCATTTGCTCGCCTTGAGTCCACTGGCCCATCCAGTCGAACAGGGTCATGTCGTCTTCGAAGTCGTGGGCATGGTCCTGAGCGTAGTAGCCCAGCTCAGCGGCGTCAGTCCACTTCACAGTACCGGCATCCGGAGTCAGTTCGTTGACCAGGGTGCGCAGCAGGGTGGTTTTGCCGATACCGTTCGGACCAATGATCGCGACGCGCTCGCCGGCTTCAACGGTGAAGCTGAAGTCCTTGAACAGGGTCTTGCCATCAAAGCCCTTGGCCATTTGCTCGACCATGACTGCCTGACGGTGCAGCTTTTTGTTCTGCTCAAAGCGAATGAACGGGCTGACACGGCTTGAAGGCTTGACCTCGGCCAGCGTGATCTTGTCGATCGCCTTGGCACGGGAGCTGGCCTGCTTGGATTTCGAGGCGTTGGCCGAGAAGCGGCTGACGAACGCTTGCAGTTCGTTGATCTGGGCTTTCTTCTTGGCGTTTTCCGACAGCAGTTGCTCGCGCGACTGAGTTGCGACTGTCATGTACTCGTCATAGTTGCCCGGGAACAGGCGCAGTTCGCCGTAGTCAAGGTCAGCCATGTGGGTGCAGACACTGTTCAGGAAGTGTCTATCGTGGGAGATGATGATCATCAGGCTGTTGCGCTGGGTCAGAATGTTTTCCAGCCAGCGGATGGTGTTGATATCCAGGTGGTTGGTTGGTTCGTCGAGCAGCAGCACTTCAGGATTCGAAAACAGTGCCTGAGCCAGCAGAACGCGCAACTTCCAGCCTGGCGACACTTCGCTCATCGGGCCGTTGTGCTGTTCGATACCGATACCCAGACCCAGCAGCAGCTCGCCGGCGCGGGATTCAGCGGTATAACCGTCCATTTCGGCGAACTCGGTTTCGAGTTCTGCGACGGCCATGCCGTCTGCTTCAGTCATTTCCGGCAGCGAATAGATGCGATCGCGCTCGGCCTTGACCTTCCACAGCTCCTCGTGGCCCATGATCACGGTATCGATTACGGTGAATTCTTCGTAAGCGAACTGGTCCTGGCGCAACTTACCCAGACGCACGTTCGGCTCCAGCATGACCTGCCCGCCGGATGGCTCAAGGTCGTCGCCGAGGATTTTCATGAAAGTGGACTTGCCGCAACCGTTGGCACCGATCAAACCGTAACGGTTACCTGCACCAAATTTTACTGAAACGTTCTCGAATAGCGGCTTTGCGCCGAACTGCATCGTGATATTTGCTGTGGAGATCAATTACTTTACCTATCAATAGCTTAGAGTTCGCTGGTTTCAGCCGATACCAATTTGATACCAATTTGGAGCTTTTCCAGCTCGCTCCAATCTGAGCTTGAGTTGATCCGACGCGCATAAGTAGACAGCAACATTTGGACGCTAGGGCCAAGCTGCTGGGAAATGAAGGCGGGATTCAAACCGGACATTAAGCATATTGTCGCATAGGTATGGCGACAGTTGTACGGTGGACGGGATCTGATTCCGCGTGTTTCCGGGGTTGGGCCCCCTTTCTTTGTCTAAAAACGGGGCCTGGGGTCGGTAAGTGCTGTTCTTTGACGGCGGAAAAATGAGCGCGGCGCCCAGCATTTTGCGCAACAGCTCTTTAACCGGTGCTTTTTGTGGCACGTGTTCGCCTCGACGGCCCCCCTGAAGAGAGAGTCAAGCAGCCGGCTAAACCTTTTGTCTGGGGTAATGGTGAGCTGCTGACAGCTTATGTGCTGATGCTGGTCTTTGCTGTGATCGCCCGTTACTCATCGCCAGCAAGAAGCCAGGCGAGCAGTGCAATCAAGAGGATTAAAGAGACAAGGTTATTTTGTGGAGCTGAAGGCTCCGGATTTTTATTGCGCTGTTTGGGTGTTAGCCCCGAGACGTGAAACGCCATGATTAAACCCTTCGCTGATCCAGTCGCCCGTGGGCATCCAATTCGGAAGGGAAAATAATGAATTCAGGTTCGCCGGAGCAATTCAGGCGGTTCCTGTTTGTTTGTGGGAAGGCGCCACTTTCAAGGGCGAGACGGTATGTAAAGCGCCCAAAAACCAACAGATATCAGTGAAGCGTAACGACCCGGCGACTTTCGCCAATCCTGATTCTGTCCAAGGCACGGTTTAACGCGTCCAGGGCATCGAGAAGGGCTTTTGCTTCAGCTTCTCGACCATCCCCCCAAAGTCGTTCGGCCATTTTATTCAGGGCCTGGATCGACCTTTCTATGTCGGCTGCAGTAACGGCCGGGCTTTTTGCGGGATTCTTCTTCGGCATTATCCAAACTTCTTCGGGGCCCGATCGATGAGGATCACGATCTGGCAAGGCTGAGCAATTGTACTGCCTCGCTTGCGTAACGACAGGTCTGAAGTGTTTGTACGGCGCCCATGGCCTCCAGATTGCATCTTCTGCTTGGGCGGGGGGCAACACGTTCCTGAACGGGTCCAGGAAGCGTTGATAGTGTCGTCCCTGAGTCAAGACTGTGCAGTCATGTGAAACCGGATTGAGACTAAAGGATTGCAAGTGAAAGCCAGTGCGCACTTTAGTCAGGCGCGGTCTGGCCAACGCACTGAAACTAATGCAATCAGCGACTGATGCGGATTTTCTTGTGCGTTACTTCACAGATAAATGTACCGGTGTCGCCACGAAGTACGTAAAGGGTTGCCCTGTAAAAGGCAGAGGCGGGGGTGCAGTGAAGGTCACGCATCTTGCGGTAGGCCCATTTCCAGCCACGTCTGTTTGTGACGCTCATACTATTCATTCCTTGAATGGCTTGATGGCTGAGTGTAACAGCACATAAAAAAACAGTACTCCGGCGGAACGTTTATTTTTTTGCTTGAAGCGCAAATATGTTCACGACGCTGTAATGATAGATCGTTCCGGGTGTATTGGATTGCAGGTGCTATTCATAAAGAAACCGCACCACCTTAGTGCGCCTGGAAAGCGTTCAATAAATGAGTGCAGTGTTCGCAATATTATCTTTTGGCCAACGCGTTTTCAGGTGTTCGGTTAAATACTCGATAAAGGCTTTAACTTTTGGCGTCATGGCAGCGCGATCCTGTACGCAAGCGTATATATCCAGCGGTTCTGCGTAGGATTCGGTCGATTCATGGCTGTTTTTCAGCAGCGAGATGAGTTGGCCTGACTCTATGTAGGGCGCAGCCACAAACTCGGCAAGACGCGCAATGCCGGCTCCGTAAATCGCCATTTGGGTCAGCGCATCGATATCGTCACTGATCGCCGTGAAATTCAGCGTTGCGTAGTAGTGCTGCCCGTCACGAATAAAACCCCAGCGCAGCAAGCGCCCGTCCAGCGGGTAGCGAAAAGCCAGGCAGGCGTGCTGCTGGAGCTCTTCCGGGGTACGGGGGATGCCGGCCCGGGCCAGATAGGCGGGGGAGGCGCAAACGATAAAAGGAACAGAAGCTATCTTGCGCGCAACGATGCCTTCTTCCAGTTGGGGTTTGATCCGCAGGCTCAGATCAATGCCTTCCTGGATATGGTTGATTTTTCCATCGGTGGTGCATAGCTCAAGCCTCAGCCGCGGGTAGCGGGTAGCAAAGCCCGCAATCAAAGGGGCCAGCACATGCCGACCGAACGCGGAGGAAGACGCAATGCACAGCCGCCCCTGGAGCTCGGTATCGCCCGCGCTGATGGCCATCTGTGCTGACTCCAGGTCGGAGGCGATGTGCCGCACCCTTGAGTAGTACAACGTACCGTTTTCAGTCAGTGCCATGCTGCGGGTGGTGCGTTGCAGCAGCCGAGTGCCCAGATGTTCTTCAAGGCGGTTGATGGTCTGGCTGACGGCAGCGGCACTGACCCCCAACTGTTTGGCCGCGCCAACGATGGAGCCTGTTTCGACCACTTTGATAAAGCTGGCAATTGCCGCTAACAGATTCACTTTGGGCAGCCTTGAGAAGGTTATTCGTAAGTTTTTCTTTATAAAGTAACTATCGTGAGACGTCTAGTTGTGGATTTCTGATCTTGCTAAGGTCCGTCATTCCTTAAATTGAAGCTGGAAATGGACTGACATGACGCCGAAAGAATCTTCTAACACATTGCCCTTGAAGCGCCTGAAGCTCTCTGCACAGGCCACGCCGTATGTGTTCGCGTTTTATATGTCGGCAATCATGGCTTTTCTGATGTGCCTGGTGATCACCGCAGCCAACTCGGGTATTGAGGGGGATTACCTGAGTAATGTGCTGCACGCCTATCAACTGGCCATGCCCGTAGCCTTTTTGTGCGTTCTGGTGGTGCGCCCGATTGTGATCAAGCTGGTGTCTGCCACAGTCCACCCGCACCGTTAGTCAGTCAGGCATTTTTATGACCTGTGGCAAGGGCGTTCCTGAAAAAGGCTGCTTAACTGCACCTGTGTTTTTGGGGGCTGCCGTGCAGGATGCACATCAGAGGTAGCCGCAGCTGATTCTTGATCCGGTAAAGGAAAACCACCATGAAAGCGCTTACCTATCAGGGGCCTGGCGAAAAATCCTGGTCCGATATGCCCAAACCTGTGATCGATAAACCGACCGACGCCATCGTGCGTATCCTCCACACCACCATCTGCGGAACCGATTTGCACATCCTCAAGGGCGATGTGCCGGAAGTGACTCGAGGCACCGTTCTGGGTCATGAAGGTGTAGGCGTGGTCGAAGCAGTCGGCCCGGCCATACGCAATTTCAAGCCCGGTGATCATGTACTGATTTCCTGCATCACTTCCTGTGGCAGTTGCGCCAACTGCCGGCGTCAGATGTATTCCCACTGCGCGGATGGCGGGTGGATTCTGGGGCATACGATTGACGGAACCCAGGCGGAATATGTGCGCATCCCCCATGCCGATAACAGCCTCTACCCGGTGCCGTCAGGGGCCGATGAAGAAGCCCTGGTGATGCTGAGCGACATTTTGCCGACCGGCTTTGAAATCGGCGTGCTCGCGGGCAAGGTCAAGCCCGGTGACAGCGTTGTGATCGTCGGTGCGGGCCCGGTGGGCATGGCGGCTCTGTTGACGGCGCAGTTCTATTCGCCTGCTCAGTTGATCATGGTAGATGGTGATACCAACCGGCTCGAAGTCGCTCAACGGTTTGGCGCCACACATGTGATCGATATCAATACGCAAAACGCGGTTGAGCGCATATTCGAGATTACCCATGGCGTGGGGGTCGACGTTGCGATTGAGGCCGTGGGCATTCCAGCATCCTTTGACACCTGCCAATCGGTCATAGCCCCGGGCGGAAGCATCGCCAACGTGGGTGTACATGGCAAAAGTGTCGAACTGCACCTGGAAAAGCTATGGATCCAGAACGTCACCATTTCCACCGGGCTGGTGAATACCAATACCACCCCTCTGCTGATGAAAACCGTGGCGTCCGGGAAGATCGATGCGGGCAAGTTGATTACCCACCGCTTTGCGTTGTCCGACATCTTGCAGGCGTATGAAGTGTTCGGAAATGCGGCCAAGGAGAAGGCCATGAAAGTTATTCTTTCTCAATAAAACTTAACGTCGGCCGCCAGCATGAAGTTGCTGTCGGCCGCGGATATGCATGGGTGCGCCAAAGGCGGTTTTATATAAAAAACATCGCCAAAGTTAGCGTGCTTATTGTTGTGGCGGGTAAATAAGTGGTCGCATGATACGTCGGTATAAAAAACAGAAAGTTAACTGTTTTTTTGACAGGTTCACGGTCTGCGACTATGTTCTTTGCGGCAGAACACGAGTTACTGAATCTTTGACGATAGGGATATTTGCATATGAAGAAGCACATTCTGTTAATGGGCGCTGTGGGTCTGGTTGCACTGTCTACGTTGGCTCAGGCTGAAACCAAACAGCCCGTGTCGAAATGGACGTGCGCGGATTTCCTGGCCGTTGATGAAAGTTTCCAGCCGACGGCTGTAGGCCTGGGTGAAGCGATTAACAAAAAGGGCAAAGTTGAAGATGCGGTACTGGATGTAGACGGTATCGCAAAAATCACGCCTATCGTGGTGACGGCATGCAAGGAAACCCCGAAAGAATCCTTCGTGAGCAAACTCAAGTCTGAGTGGACAAAAATCAAGAAAGACGTGTAACCCACGCCAAGCCTGTACTTCCCAGGAGTACAGGCTGACTCCCTGCTGGCCCCCGCGTAGTTAAAAACACCCCCGCATTTTTGAATTTCCTGCCCCGTTGACCCTCTACATGAAGTCAGGCCTGCCTTGCTGGCCAGAAGGGCGTAGTAGACTACGCTCGTGTTATCTCTTTGTGTCGGGGAATCTTATGTTAATCAGGTCATTAGCCGAGCTTGATCGTATCCGTGACGAGTGCCGCTCCATGGTCACCAAACGTTCTGCAGTATCGGCAGGTGCCGCTGCAATCCCGATACCCGGGCTCGATATCGGTACGGATGTGGCGCTTCTGGTTGAAATGCTACCGGCGATCAACAGCAAGTTCGGGTTGACCCCGCACCAGATCGAGCAGATGGACTCGCGATCCAAGCGCCTGATCATCGTGGCGGTCACCGGTATCGGCAGTGAAGTTATCGGAAAATTCATCAGTCGAACCCTGGTCATGTCGTTGGTGCGCAAGATGGGCGCCAAGGTCGCGACCAAGTCAGTGATTCGCTTTGTGCCTTTTGTGGGGCAGGCGGTGGCTGCAACCATCAGCTTTGGCGTGATGAAAATGGTTGGTAATGGCCATATCGAGGATTGCTACCAGGTGTGCCGCGAGGCGCTACTGGCCCAGGCGCGTGAGTCAACGGTGATCGAGATTGGTCCCGAAATCGACGTCTGACCCGTTTATTGACCTTATAGCCGAACCTGTTGGGCAAAAGCTCATCAAAGGTTTTAGGTCAACTAGAAGTGGAGGGCGTGATGAACAGGTCTATATCCAGTCTTTTACTCCTGCTGATGGGGGGCATGCTTGCCGCCCAGGCGCAGGCTCAAGTGTTGCCGGACCATCAGGCCCGTGCATCGCACCCGGCCCAAGCCGAACGGGTCGCGCAAAACACACCGTTAAACAACACCCCTCCTGCGAACAACCCGATCCGTCGCATAAACCCCAACAGCCGCCAGGGCACGGGGGATTCTGTACCGGGTGCGCGGGGGCCCTCTACCGCCCCCATAAAGCCAAGACCCTCCATCGAAAATGGCCAGATCGGTAATGGCTATCCCCGCAGCCAGCCCCCTCCAAAGCCTGTAAAACCGGCCGCGCCGTCGCTCCAGCCCCGGGACGAACCCTATTAAACAAGGAATGGTTAATGTTCAGAAAAACCTTGCTGGCCACGCTGTGCGCCTCGGCGCTACTCAATGTGGCATTCACGGCTCATGCCGACGGGCAGAAGACCTTTGTAACCGAAACCGGAACGGTCACGGCAACGCCCGTCGTTGAAGGTCTCAACCACCCGTGGGCGTTGGCTTTTTTGCCCCACAGGCAAGGCATGCTGGTGACTGAGCGCCCGGGTAACCTGCGTGTCGTCAGTCCGGACGGCAAACTGTCTGCACCACTCTCGGGCGTGCCGCAGGTATGGGCCAAAGGGCAGGGCGGATTGCTCGATGTGGTGTTGTCGCCCAGCTTTGGCGAAGACCGCCTGGTGTATTTGTCTTACGCAGAGGGCGGTGGGGAAGACGGCAAGGCCGGAACCACCGTCGGCCGTGGTCGTTTGTCGGAAGACCTGACCCGCCTGAGCAACTTTGAAGTGATCTTTCGTCAGGAGCCCAAGCTGTCTACCGGCAATCACTTTGGCTCACGTCTGGTGTTCGACCGGGACGGCTATCTGTTTATTGCCCTTGGTGAAAACAACCAGCGCCCGACCTCCCAGGATCTCGACAAGCTGCAGGGCAAGATTGCCCGCATCTACCCGGACGGCCGTATCCCCAAGGACAACCCTTTTGTGGGGCAGACAGGCGTCAGGCCCGAGATCTGGTCCTACGGTCATCGCAATCAGCAAGGGGCAACGCTCAACCCGTGGACAGGCACCTTGTGGAGCCATGAACACGGGCCCAAGGGCGGCGATGAAATCAACCTGATTGAACGCGGCAAGAACTACGGCTGGCCACTGGCGACCCACGGAATTGACTACTCCTCCAGGCCCATTTCCGAGGCCGGTGGCCAAACGGCAGAGGGCACGCTCGGGCCTCATCACGTCTGGGAAAAATCCCCCGGGATCAGTGGCATGGCGTTCTACGACGGGGACCGCTTCAAGCCTTGGCAGCACAACCTGTTTATTGGCGCCCTGGCGGACAAGGACCTGATCCGGTTGCAGCTCGATGGCGACAAGGTGGTGCACGAGGAGCGCCTGCTGGGTGATCTCAAGGCGCGTATCCGCGACGTGCGCCAAGGCCCGGACGGGTATCTGTATGTGTTGACCGATGAGGATGACGGCGTGTTGTATCGGGTGGGGTTGCAGTAGCCAAAAAACCTTTAGCCGCAGCCTTTGGCTGTGGCTAAAGGTCATTCATCACTCGCTCACAGCCTGCTTGACCTGCTTGGATGCCGACCAGATCCGGTAGCGCACTTCGATGTCCTTGGGCACGTAGATCACGATAGGCAACTTGCTGTTGTAACGCAGCATGAAGCCATCGCCTACCACCGGTACAAACTCGGGATGGGCCTTGCCTTCGGGGCACGCCATCATCGTGCTCATGGGGCCGCTGACCTTGTTCAGGCGATACATCGGGTAGCCCCAGCCCTTGAGGGTTTTCTCTTCCAGTTTGCCGCCCAGGCGCTGCTGATTACAGTCGACCTGCAACGTCTTGCCCGCGATGATTTGGACTTTGTAGTCGTCTTCGTTCTTCTGCTTGGGCAGATGAATGACCTGGCGGCTAAAACCCGCCTCGGCTTTAGGGTAGGGGGCGACGTCTTCCAGTTTGGCGGCGTTGGCCACGCTGCACAGCGTACTCACGGAGAGTAGAACGGCTGCGCTGATCACCAGTGGTTTCATGCTGCTTCCTTATTTCAGTGCTAAAAATGTGCGTCCAGGTGAAGTAAACAACGTGTCTGGATCAAGCTCAGACAACGAATAGTGCATTAAAGTGCAAAACAGGTCACTTGGTGTGGATAGATTGCTTCGCACCAGTGTCGAACTGCCAGTAAACTGCTTTTTTTCCTCCGAATCACTTATTTCCCGAGGTTTTTGCATGACACTCAGTCCTCTAGCGGGCAAACCGGCTCCGGCTCAGTTGTTGGTCGATATTCCACGACTGGTGACCGCCTACTACACCGGCCAACCCGATGCAGCGATTGCTACTCAGCGTGTTGCGTTCGGTACTTCAGGGCACCGCGGCAGCTCGTTTGAGTTGAGCTTCAATGAGTGGCATGTATTGGCTATCAGCCAGGCCATTTGCCTCTATCGCCAGATGAAGGGCATCAACGGTCCTCTGTTTGTCGGTATCGATACCCACGCACTGTCGACCCCGGCAGGTGCCAGCGCACTGGAAGTGTTTGCGGCCAACGGCGTAGACACCATGATCGCGGCTGACGACGAGTACACTCCGACTCCGGCCATCTCCCACGCAATCATTTGCTACAACCGTGGCCGTACCACCGGTTTGGCGGACGGCGTGGTCATTACCCCGTCCCACAACCCGCCTGAAAGCGGTGGCTTCAAGTACAACCCGCCAAACGGTGGCCCGGCCGATACCGATGTCACCAAGTGGATCGAGGCCAAGGCCAACGAACTGCTGGCGGCCAAGCTGGCGGGGGTCAAGCGCATCGGTTACGAGCAGGCCCTCAAGGCCAGCACCACGCATCGCCATGACTACCTGAACACCTATGTTGCCGATCTGAAAAACGTGATCGACATGGACACCCTGCGCGGTGCCAACCTGCGCCTGGGCGTTGACCCGCTGGGTGGTGCCGGTGTGCGCTACTGGTCGGCAATCGGCGAACACTACGGCCTGAACCTGGACGTGGTGAACACCTCGGTAGATCCGACGTTCCGCTTTATGTGTGTGGACTGGGATGGCCGGATCCGCATGGACCCGTCCTCCAGCTATGCCATGCAAGGCTTGATCGGGCTCAAAGAGCGTTTTGACGTGGCATTCGCCTGTGATCCGGACCACGATCGCCATGGCATTGTTACGCCATCTGGCGGCCTGTTGGCGCCGAACAACTACCTGGCCGTGTCCATCGACTATCTGTTCCAGAACCGCCCGCAATGGCGTGCGGATGCTGCTGTCGGCAAGACCGTGGTCAGCAGCGGCCTGATTGATCGTGTCGCCGCTCGTCTTGACCGCCGCTTGTACGAAGTACCGGTGGGCTTCAAGTGGTTTGCCGATGGCCTGTTTGAAGGTTCCCTGGGCTTTGGCGGTGAAGAAAGTGCGGGCGCTTCGTTCTTGCGCCTGGACGGCAGCGTCTGGTCGACCGACAAGGACGGCCTGATTCCATCGTTGCTGGCCGCAGAGATGACAGCCCGCACCGGCCGCGATCCTTCGCAGCTGTACCAGAAAATGACTGAAGAACTGGGTCTGCC
>JBILYW010000443.1:0-3889 GCA_044377555.1 Pseudomonas sp. | reverse complement strand
GCTCCGGTTGCAGCGGTAGCTGTCACGGCTGAGCCGAAAACCGGCTTCTTCGCCCGCCTCAAACAGGGCCTGTCCAAGACCAGCGCCAGTATCGGCGAAGGCATGGCCAGCCTGTTTCTGGGCAAAAAGACCATCGATGACGATTTGCTCGAAGAGATCGAAACCCGCTTGCTGACTGCCGATGTGGGCGTTGAAGCAACGTCGGTGATTATCAAGAACCTCACGCAGAAGGTTGCCCGCAAGCAACTGACCGATGCCGATGCGTTGTACAAATCGTTGCAGGCCGAGCTGGCTGCCATGCTCAACCCTGTTGAAAAACCGCTGAAAATCGAAGCTACCAACAAGCCGTTCGTGATTTTGGTGGTGGGCGTCAACGGTGCGGGTAAAACCACCACCATCGGCAAACTGGCGAAAAAGCTGCAGCTGGAAGGCAAAAAAGTCATGCTGGCGGCCGGTGATACCTTCCGCGCTGCTGCTGTCGAGCAGTTGCAGGTGTGGGGCGAGCGCAACAATATCCCGGTAATTGCCCAGCACACGGGCGCGGACTCGGCTTCGGTGATTTTCGACGCCGTACAGGCGGCCAAGGCCCGCGGCATCGACGTGTTGATTGCCGATACCGCCGGGCGCCTGCACACCAAAGACAACCTGATGGAAGAGCTGAAAAAAGTTCGCCGCGTGATGGGCAAGCTCGACGAAGATGCCCCGCACGAAGTGCTGCTGGTGCTGGATGCCGGTACCGGGCAAAACGCTATCAACCAGACCAAGCAATTCAATCAGACCGTTGAGGTCACAGGCCTGGCGCTGACCAAGCTTGATGGCACGGCCAAGGGCGGGGTGATTTTCGCCCTGGCCAAGCAATTCAACATTCCGATTCGTTATATCGGGGTGGGTGAAGGCATCGATGATTTGCGTGATTTTGAGTCCGAACCCTTTGTCCAGGCTCTATTTGCGGAGCGGGAGCGTCCATGATTCGTTTCGAGCAGGTCGGTAAGCGCTATCCAAATGGACACGTGGGCCTGCACGAGCTGAGCTTTCGGGTCCGCCGCGGCGAGTTCCTCTTTGTAACCGGCCACTCCGGCGCAGGCAAAAGTACCTTGCTGCGCCTGTTGCTGGCGATGGAGCGCCCTACCACTGGCAAATTGCTGCTGGCGGGGCAGGACCTGGGTCAGATCAGCAACGCGCAGATTCCTTTCTTGCGTCGCCAGATCGGCGTGGTGTTTCAGAACCACCAGTTGCTGTTTGATCGCACGGTGTTCAACAACGTCGCCCTGCCGCTGCAAATTCTCGGGTTGTCCAAGCCGGAAATCGCCAAGCGTGTCGACTCGGCACTGGAGCGCGTAGCGCTGTCGGACAAAACCGACCTGTACCCCGGCGACTTGTCCACGGGTCAGCAACAGCGCGTCGGCATTGCCCGGGCCATCGTCCATCGCCCGGCCTTGCTGCTGGCCGATGAACCTACCGGTAACCTCGACCCGCGTCTGGCGGCGGAAATCATGGGCGTATTCGAAGACATCAACCGTTTGGGTACCAGCGTACTGATTGCCAGCCATGACCTGGCGCTGATCGCGCGTATGCGCCACCGCATGCTGACCTTGCAGCGCGGACGATTGATCGGTGACGGGGAGGCCGCGCAATGAGTGCAACCCGTAGTTCCAAGGTCTCCGAGCGCGTAGCGCCCAAGGCTGCCGATCCGCAGCCACCGAAGAAAAAACACGACGATGATGACGGTCCCGGTTTCGGGATGTTGTTCAACGCCTGGGTTGAGTCCCACCGCGCCAGCCTGCTCGACAGCCTGCGCCGTTTGGGCAAGCAGCCGATCGGCAGTTTTTTTACCTGTCTGGTGATGGCGGTTGCCCTGAGCTTGCCCATGGGCTTGTCGTTGTTGCTCAACAACGTCGAGCGCCTGGGCGGTTCTTGGCAGCGTGCGGCGCAGATCTCGCTGTACTTGCATATAGATGCCAGCAGCGAACAAGGTGAAAAACTCAGCGATCAGATAAAAGGTATGGCAGGGGTGGCTGACGCTGAATTCATCAGCCGCGAAAAAGCCCTCGAAGAGTTCCAGCAGCAGTCAGGGTTGGGCGAAGCGCTTAAGGAACTGCCCGATAACCCGTTGCCGGGCGTGGTGCTGGTGACCCCCGATGAGGTCGATAAAGCCACCCTTGAAGCCCTCCGCGAGCGTCTTTCGGAGCTGCCGCAGGTGCAACAGGCTCAACTTGATCTAGTCTGGGTCGAGCGCTTGGCGGCCATCCTGAAATTGGGTGATCGTTTTGTGTTTGGCTTGACGGTATTGCTGGTATCGGCTTTGCTGCTGGTTATCGGTAATACGATTCGTTTGCATATCGAAAACCGTCGCATCGAAATCGAAGTCATCAAGCTGGTCGGTGGTACGGACAGCTATGTGCGCAGGCCGTTTCTGTATATGGGCGCACTTTATGGTTTTGGTGCGGGTGTATTGTCCTGGGGCGTTTTGGCATTCGGCTTGAACTGGCTCAACGACGCGGTTGTGGGACTGGCCGGGTTGTACGGCAGCAATTTTGCCTTGGCCGGTGTGCCGGTAGCCGATGGTCTGTCTCTCTTGCTTGGCGCGGTGCTGTTAGGGTATATCGGTGCATGGATTGCAGTAGCGCGTCACTTACGTGAGCTTTCGCCTAAGTAGTTTCTTTTACACCTGTTGACCTTTTCAGCTTTTTTTGGGAACTTTTTTCCAGGTTTCCGGTCAACTTTCGCAGTGCTGAACTGCACGAGTTATGTAAGACGGAGGTTTTTTCGTATGACCACTTCTTTGCAACCTGCGTATGCGTTGGTCCCTGGTGCGAACCTTGAGGCCTATGTAAATACGGTGAACAGCATTCCATTGCTGACACCGGAGCAGGAGCGTGAACTGGCCGAGAGTCTCTACTATGAGCAGGATTTGGGGGCGGCTCGGCAGATGGTGCTCGCCCACCTGCGTTTTGTTGTACACATTGCCCGTAGCTATTCGGGCTATGGCCTGGCTCAGGCAGACCTGATCCAGGAAGGCAACGTCGGCCTGATGAAGGCGGTCAAACGCTTTAACCCTGAAATGGGCGTACGTCTGGTGTCGTTCGCGGTGCACTGGATCAAGGCAGAGATCCATGAGTTCATCCTGCGTAACTGGCGGATCGTGAAAGTCGCGACCACCAAGGCTCAGCGCAAACTGTTCTTCAACCTGCGCAGCCAGAAAAAACGTCTGGCCTGGCTGAACAACGATGAAGTTCATCGTGTGGCTGAAAGCCTTGGCGTAGAGCCTCGTGAAGTCCGCGAGATGGAAAGCCGCCTGACCGGCCATGACATGGCGTTCGACCCGGCGGCCGAAGCTGACGACGACAGTGCGTTCCAGTCGCCAGCCAACTATCTGGAAGACCACCGGTACGACCCGGCGCGCCAACTGGAAGATGCTGACTGGACCGATAACTCCACCAGCAACCTGCATGAAGCGCTGGAAGTACTGGACGACCGCAGCCGTGACATTCTGTATCAGCGCTGGCTGGCTGAAGAGAAAGCCACGCTGCATGACCTGGCACAGAAGTACAACGTGTCTGCAGAGCGGATTCGTCAGCTCGAAAAAAGCGCGATGAACAAGCTCAAACTGTCGATTGCCGCCTAATCCGGTCCGATAAAAAAACGCCCCGGCTCGCAAGAGTCGGGGCGTTTTTGTTTGTGTTGCAGTTGCGTTCATTCTACGGCGCAGATCGTGTGGGAGCGGGCTTGCTCGCGATGGCATCACTGCGGTTTGCCTGACAAACCGAGTGCTCCGCATCGCGAGCAAGCCCGCTCCCACAAACTCATGTGCAGCTTCAGTCAGCCCAGGGCGCCTTGCGCGAGTTGTTCAGGTTATCGAGGTAGCTATCCCCGCCCAATTGGCGCATTT
>JBILYW010000442.1:0-3896 GCA_044377555.1 Pseudomonas sp. | reverse complement strand
ATGCAGCCGGGAATCGATTACGACCCGACGCTGTTTGGCCTGTCGTTGCTGATAGCGGTGGGGGCTTCGGCTGCCGCGCTGTCGATCGCCTTCCACCTTCGCCGGCAAACCCCATACGTCCGTCTGGCGCGGGGCGCAGCTGCGGTCATCATGGGCCTGGCGATCGTCGGCATGCACTACACCGGCATGGCGGCGGCCAACTTCCCCGTCGGCAGTTTTTGCGGTGCTGCCGTGGACGGTTTGAGTGGCAATGGCCTGGATAATCTGGTGCTGGTGTCCAGCCTGGCGGTGCTGGTCATCGCATTGTTGACCTCGATTTTCGATGCCCGACTGGATGCCCGCACCTCGGCCCTGGCGGACTCACTGACCCTGGCCAATGAAGAGCTGACACAACTGGCGCTGCACGACACCCTGACCGGCTTGCCCAACCGGATTTTGCTGGCAGACCGCATCGCCCAGGCGATGAACAAGGTGCAGGAGCAGGGCGGGTGTTTCTCGTTGATGTTTATCGACCTGGACGGCTTTAAACCGGTGAATGACGCCTTCGGTCATCACCTGGGCGACCGCTTGCTGCGTGAGGTGGCCCTGCGCTTGCGCGAGCAGTTGCGCAGCCAGGACACCCTGGCGCGCATTGGTGGCGACGAGTTTGTGCTGCTGGTGCGCTTGCTTGAACCGGACGATGCACCGCAAGTGGCGGCGCGCCAGGTCGGCCTGCTGTCCAAGGCGTTCCGGGTGGATGACCATGACCTGCTGATTTCTGCCAGTGTCGGTATCGCCCTGTACCCCGGCAACGGCCAGACCGCCGAAGAGTTGCTGATGAATGCCGATGCGGCCATGTACCACGCCAAGGGTGCGGGCAAAAACGGCTACAGCTTTTTCGATGCGTCGATGAACACCAACGCCCGCAAGCAATTGCAGCTGCTGCAAGACTTGCGTCAGGCACTGGAGCTGCAACAGTTCCGCTTGTTTTACCAGCCCAAGTTCGACGCCAGCAACAACCAGCCGGTGGGTGCCGAAGCCCTGTTGCGCTGGGAGCATCCGCAGCAGGGTTTGTTGTTGCCGGAAAACTTCATAGACCTGGCAGAAAAAACCGGCCTGATCATCCCCATCGGCGAGTGGGTGCTCAACGAAGCGTGCCGCCAGATGCGTGTCTGGTTCGATGAGGGCTATAGCCACTGGCGCATTGCGGTCAACCTGTCGGCCTTGCAGTTCTGCTATTCGGGGCTGGTTGACAGCGTTGTCGCAGCCCTGGAACGCCACCGTTTGCCTGCCAACAGCCTGACCCTGGAAATCACCGAAACCACTGCCATGAGCGATGCCGATGCGAGCATGGTGGTGCTGCAACGCCTGTCGCAGATGGGCGTGGACCTGTCCATTGATGATTTCGGCACCGGCTATTCCAGCCTGATGTACCTCAAGCGCCTGCCGGCCAACGAGCTGAAAATCGACCGTGGTTTTGTGCGTGATCTGGAGCATGACAGCGACGATGCGGCGATTGTCTCGGCGATTGTGGCGCTGGGTCAGGCACTGGGGTTGCGCATCGTGGCCGAAGGGGTCGAAACCGATACCCAGCAAAGCTTTCTGACCACACTGGGCTGTGATGCCCTGCAAGGTTTTCTGCTGGGCCAGCCCCTGCCTGCCGAGCAGTTCATGCACGATATACAGCGCGTCGGGCCCGGTATGGATCGCAATCAGACACCGACCTGACAAGACCGGCCCTTCGCGGTTATTCTGGCCGCCAGACTTGGATCGTTGAAGGGGAGCAGGTTTTTATGGATAAAGTCATCGTGATCACCGGTGGCAGTCGTGGCATCGGTGCCGCCACTGCCGTGCTGGCGGCGCAACAGGGATACAGGATCTGCATCAACTACCTGACCGATGATGCCGCGGCCCATGAGGTGCTGGCACAGGTTCGCGCTCTGGGTGCGCAGGCCATCGCCGTGCGTGCGGATGTGAGCGACGAAGAGGAAATCATCCGTCTGTTCATCGAGGTTGACGAGCAGTTGGGGCCGGTCACGGCGCTGGTCAACAACGCAGGCACCGTGGGCCTCAAGTCACGGGTGGACGAGCTGTCCGAACTGCGCATCATGCACACCCTGAAAACCAACGTGCTGGGCCCTATCCTGTGCGCCAAGCATGCCGTGCTGCGCATGTCGCCACGTTACGGCGGGCAGGGCGGCAATATCGTCAACGTGTCGTCGGCGGCGTCCCGTCTGGGCGCGCCCGGCGAGTATGTCGACTACGCCGCCTCCAAGGGCGCGGTGGATACGTTCACCCTGGGCTTGTCCAAGGAACTGGCGGGCGAGGGCATCCGGGTCAACGCTGTGCGCCCGGGCTATATTTTTACCGATTTCCACGCCTTGAGCGGCGACCCCGGGCGGGTCAGCAAACTTGAACCGATCATCCCAATGGGCCGTGGCGGGCGCCCGGAAGAAGTGGCCGAAGCGATTATCTGGCTGCTGTCGGACAAGGCTTCGTATGCCACCGGCACCTTGCTGGATCTGGCCGGCGGGCGCTGATACAACCTGGTCTTTTGCGGGGGCTGGCAAGCTGGCTCCCACAAGCTTGTACCCGTGCATTTCCCCCGAACATGTAACTTGCAATTACTTCTTATCCGACGATAATGCGACTTATTGCTATTTAAGTCCGGTTATCTATCGTGCCTACTCCTGTGGATCCAAAAAGCCTGCTGGCCAGCCTGTATCAGGACAATCATGCGTGGTTGCGCGGCTGGCTGTCGCGGCAGGTGCGTTGCCCGCAGGACGCGGCCGATCTGGCCCAGGACACTTTTCTGCGCGCATACGACGCCCAACAACTGGACCGCATCCAGGAACCCCGCGCCTATCTGAGCACCGTTGCCCGCCGCCTGCTGTGTTCGCTGTGGCGCCGGCGCAAGCTGGAGCAAACCTATCTGGACCAGCTGGCCGAATTGCCGCCGGCCCATGCACCTTCTGCCGAAGACATTGCGCTGGTGCGCGAGGCGATTGAAGCCATTGATCGCGTGCTCGATGGATTGCCGTCGCGGGTCAAGCGGGCCTTTTTGCTCAATCGTCTCGAAGGCATGCCCCAGCAGGCCATCGCTGACCTTTTGAGGGTTTCGCTGGCGACCGTGGAACGCGATTTGCGCCGCGCCTTTGTTCATTGCCTGACGCACAAGGTACCGCCCCTATGAGCCCCGCCAAGGTCGATCCGATCACCCGTGCCGCCATTGACTGGATGCTGCGCCTTGAGTCCGGGCATGCCTGCCCCTCGGAGCGTCAGGTGTTCAAAGCCTGGCTGGCTGAAAATCCCGACCACATGGCCGCCTGGCAGCGAGTGGCCGGGGTGCTGCAAGCCCCGATGGCCGACCTGCAATCGGTCGAGCGGCGCAGCCCGGGGCAATTGCAGGCGGCACGCCGGGCACTGCTGGCCGGCAGTTCAGGTTCGCGCAAAAAAAGCCTGCAAGGCGGCTTGTTACTGTTGCTGCTCGGGCTGGGAGCTGCGGGGCTGGTTGACCGCGTTACTCCTCTGACAGGCCTGATGGCCGACCAGCACACCGGCACCGGTGAGCGCAAAACCATCCAGCTGGACGATGGCAGCCGTTTGACGCTCAACGCCCGCAGCGCGGTGGATATCGAATTCAGCCACGGCCAGCGGCGCGTGCACTTGCGTGAAGGCGAGTTGCAGGTGGATGTGGCTGCCGATCCCGGGCGCCCGTTTGTGGTCACCACCGCCCAGGGCCAGGTGCAGGCACTGGGGACGCGCTTCATGGTGCGTCAGGGAACGGACGAAAGTCTGGCCAGCGTGCAGCAGCACAGCGTGCAACTGGACACCCTGGGCGGCCAGCAACGGCGCATAGACACAGGTCAGGCGGTGTCATTTACGGCCAGTCAGATTGACCCGCAAACCCCGACCTC
>JBILYW010000441.1:0-3899 GCA_044377555.1 Pseudomonas sp. | reverse complement strand
TTGCTCGCGATTGAATCGCTGCGGTGCAACAGGTACACCGCGTAGCTTTCATCGCGGGCAAGCCCGCTCCCACAGGGTGTGTGTTTACTTGAAACCCAGTTGCCGCCAGGCTTCGTATACCGCCACGGCGACGGTGTTGGACAGGTTCAGGCTGCGGCAGCCTTCGCGCATTGGCAGGCGCAGGCGATGGTCGCCGTCCAGAGCGTCGAGCACCTCCGGCGGCAGGCCACGGCTTTCAGGGCCGAAGATAAATGCATCACCTTCGGCAAATTGCGCGTCGTGAAACGGCCGCGAGCCTTTGGTGGTGAAGGCGAAGAGCCGGGGGTGGCCCAGGCTCTCAAGGCAACTGGCCAGGTCGGCATGGCGCTTGAGCGGTGCGTACTCGTGGTAATCGAGCCCTGCGCGGCGCAGGCGCTTGTCGTCCAGCTCAAAACCGATAGGCTCGATCAAATGCAGGTGGCAGCCGCTGTTGGCGCACAGCCTGATAATGTTGCCGGTATTCGGCGGAATTTCTGGTTGAAAAAGGATGACGTGAAACATGCACGGCTCCGAACTTAAAGATGGGCAGCATTCTACGCCTGAAGAGGACCCGCGACCGAAACTATGGCCACGGGTTTTAGGTTCTTTGGCGATAGTCGGTGTGATGGTGGGGATGATGATCGGGCGTTTGACGGCGCCAGAGCCGATTGAGCTGCAACAGGTGGATGTGCTGGAGGATGGCCTGGTGGTGTGGTTCAACGATGAACCCAAGCTGCATGGCGAGTTGGTCGACGGCACGCTGGGCTTGCTGTTTGATGCCAAGGGCAAGGCGCAGAGCGGCCAGTTAAAGCTCAACGGCAAGAATGTGAACTGGCGGGTACGTGCGACTGACGGTGGTTTGCTGCTGACGCTGGTGGCGGCCCGTGCCCTGCAGGGCGACTGGGCCGGTGCGCCGCAGGATGGGCGCTGGCGATTGCAGGTGAACCTGCGGGAGTAATAAAAGAGGGAATTCCAGCCTGCCTGTACCGGGTTCCCCAAAAGCGGTGTGCGCGCTGATGCAAAAGACATCAAGGCTGCGGGTGTAAAAGTGGGGAGTCTTGACCTGCCTGTATCAAGGTCCCCTAAAGCGTTGTTGCGTGTTGTAGGTATTGCAGGGCGCGTGCCAGTTTTCTATTTTTTGTAAAAAATGCTTGATGCAAACGCAAAAGCCCCGGGATTCGGGGCTTTTGCGTTTGGTGTGGCTGGTTTCTCGGGTGGAGTGGCTGTAACCATTGATTTAGAGCGGTGCACGTTAATGGTGCGCGTTGCTTGAGGGTGGTGCGATCTTGCCTGAAAGCCCCCTCTCTCGAAGGGAGAGGGGGCTTTGATCTGCTTTAAGCCTCGTCGCTGTCATCCTCGTCGCCATCGATCTTCATGCCCAGTTCCTTGATCTTGCGGGTCAAGGTGTTGCGGCCCCAGCCCAGCAGCACGGCGGCGTCACGGCGCCGGCCAGCGGTGTGCTTGAGCGCAGTCTCGATCATGATCCGCTCAAAGGTGGGCACCGCACTGTCCAGCAAGTTGGACTGGCCACGGCCCAGGGCCTGGTCGGCCCATTGGCGCAAGGCTTGTTCCCAGTTGGTAACCGGGGACGCGTCCTGCTGCAGGTTCAGCAGTTCGGGCGGCAAGTCGGTGATATGCACTTCGCGGCCCGAAGCCATGACCGTGATCCAGCGGCAGGTGTTTTCAAGCTGGCGCACGTTGCCCGGCCACGGCAGGTTTTTCAGGTACTGCTCGGTTTCGGCCTTCAGCAGCTTGGGCTCCACCGACAGCTCTTGCGCAGCGCTGCTTAGGAAGTGCCGCGTCAGGGTCGGGATGTCTTCACGACGGTCCGACAGGCGCGGGATGTGGATGCGGATCACGTTCAGGCGGTGGAACAGGTCTTCGCGAAACTTGCCGGCCTGGACCAGGGTTTCGAGGTTCTGGTGGGTGGCCGCGATGATGCGCACGTCGACCTTGACCGGCGTATGCCCGCCAACACGGTAGAACTCTCCATCGGCCAGGACACGCAACAGACGGGTTTGGGTGTCGGCGGGCATGTCGCCGATTTCGTCCAGGAACAGGGTCCCGCCATCTGCCTGCTCAAAGCGGCCCCGGCGCAGGTTCGCCGCGCCGGTAAAGGCGCCCTTTTCGTGGCCGAACAACTCGGACTCCATCAAGTCCTTGGGGATCGCGGCCATGTTCAGTGCGATAAACGGAGATGCAGCTCGTGGGCTGTGGCGGTGCAGGGCGTGGGCTACCAGCTCTTTACCCGTGCCCGACTCGCCGTTGATCAGCACCGTGATGTTGGAGTGGCTCAGGCGGCCAATGGCGCGAAACACCTCTTGCATCGCCGGCGCTTCGCCGATGATTTCCGGGGTTCTGGCCAGGGTAGGGGTTACGGCCAGGCCTTGTTGCTCCTGGGCGTGCTGATTGGCGCGCTTGACCAGTGACACGGCTTCATCGACGTCAAATGGCTTGGGCAGGTATTCGAAAGCCCCCCCTTGATAGGAGGCCACCGCACTGTCCAGGTCCGAGTGGGCGGTCATGATGATCACGGGCAGGCGCGGGTGCTGTTCGCGAATCTTGGCCAGCAAGTCCAGGCCACTGGAGCCGGGCATGCGGATATCGGAAATGATTACATCAGGCTGCTGGCGAGCCAGGCGGCTCATCACCCCATCGGCGCTGTCGAAACTTTGTGTGGTCATGCCTTCCTGTTGCAAGGCTTTTTCCAGGACCCAGCGGATAGAACGGTCGTCGTCGACGATCCACACGGTTTCACTTCGGCTCATGTCGATGCGGCTCCTTGTTCCAGGGGTAGGAAGATCGAGAAAAGGGTGTGGCCGGGGTGGCTTTCACACTCGATCAACCCTTGGTGCTGACTGATGATGTTCTGCGTAATGGCCAGGCCTAGCCCGGTGCCGTCAGGGCGGCCGCTGACCATCGGGAAAAACAGGGTGTCTTGCAGCTCGGCCGGGATGCCCGGGCCGTTATCGATAATTTCGATTTTGGTGACCAGCCGATGGCGCACATGACCAATGGTGAACTGGCGCATGGCGCGGGTGCGCAGGCTGATGCGGCCCAAGCGCAGCTCGTTCTGGCTGCCGATGGCCTGCATCGCGTTGCGTACGATATTGAGTACGGCCTGGATCATTTGTTCGCGATCGATCAGCAGGTCGGGCAGGCTTGGGTCGTAGTCGCGCACCAATGTGATGCTGCCCTGTGTTTCGGCCTCCACCAGGTTGCATACGCGTTCGAGGACTTCGTGGACATTGGTCATGGCCAGCGAGGGGAGTTTGTTGGAGCCCAGCATGCGGTCGACCAGATTACGCAGGCGGTCGGCTTCTTCGATGATGACATTGGTGTAGTCGCGAAGGCTTTCGTCGGGCAGCTGGCGGGCCAATAACTGGGCCGCGCCGCGAATCCCGCCCAGCGGGTTCTTGATTTCGTGGGCCAGGCCGCGCACCAGCATCTTGCTGGTTTCCTGTTTTGACAGCTGGGCTTCTTCTTTGGTGATGCGCAGCAAACGGTCGCGGGGGTGCACCTCAAGCAGCAGCATCGTGCCGCTGTTGCTCAAAATGGGCGTCACGGCGTAATCCACCGTCAGGGTCTGGCCCGTCAGCGAGGTCAGCATTGCTTCGCGCTTGGTGAACGGGTGGGCCTGCTCGACGGCCTGGCGCAACGAGTGCAGGGCTTCGGTGGATTCGGTGAACAGCTCGCTGATGAATTGGCCATGACTGCGTTGACCGCTGATTGCCAGCAGCATTTCCGCCGCCGGGTTCATGTACTCAAGGCGTAAATCCGCATTGAGTAAAAGCGTGGCGGTGGTCAGGTTATCGAGTAACAGTCGGTGCAGGGCGTCACTGATGGTCATGGGCCGATCCCGGATTGCGTGCGCGGGTGAG
>JBILYW010000440.1:0-3903 GCA_044377555.1 Pseudomonas sp. | reverse complement strand
CCATCGACATCGAGCAAGCCGAAGCCTTGCAGCTGCCCCGTCAGCAGGCCCGTGAAAAGCTCGGCCTGGATCAGGATGCGCGGATGATTGGTGCGCTGGGGCGTTTGGTACCGATCAAGGGCCATCGTTTTTTGCTCCAGGCCTTCGCCGCCCTGAAAGACAAATACCCCAATGCCCAGCTGGCAATTATTGGTGCCGGGCGTGAAGAGTCGCGCTTGCGCGAGCAGATCGGGCAGTTGGGCCTTGATGGCCGTGCGCACCTGCTGGGCTTTCAGGAGAACGCCCTGCAGTACGTGCGTGCCTTCGACATCTGGACCATGCCTTCGCTGGCCGAAGGCCTGGGGCTGGCCTTGCTTGAAGGCATGAGCGGGCACTTGCCGGTGATCGCCACCAATGTGCCGGCCATGCTGCCGCTGATTGAAGGCGCCGGTGGCCTGGCCGTTAAACCCAGCGACGTGGCAACGCTGACCGCCGCGCTGGACGAATACCTGGCCTTGTCGGATGAAGCGCTCCAGGCCAAGGGCGAGCAGGCATATCGCTACCTGCAGGAGCACCACGATATTGAGGTGTTCCGTCAGGAGTATCTGGATTTGATCGACTCTGGTTTGAGTCAGGCACGTAAGGAACACCCATGACAGATTCACAACCGCTGGTGACGGTAATCATCGCCTCCTACAACCATGGGCCTTATATCGAGCAGAGCATTCAGAGTGTTCTGGACCAGACTTATCCCAATATTGAATTGCTGGTGATCGACGATGGCTCGCCCGATGACAGCGTTGAGCGTATCCAGCGCCTGCAGGCAGTGCATGGTTTTGACTTCCGGGTGCAACAGAACCAGGGCCTGACCAACACGCTCAATGGTGCGATTGCGCGTGCCAAGGGCAGCCTGATTGTGCCGTTCGGCTCCGATGACATCATGATGCCGGATCGCATTGCGGTGCAGGTGGCCTACATGGACGGCAAGCCCGAGGTGGGTATTTGCGCGGGTAACATCGAGTTGATCGATGCCGAAGGCAACCTGTTCCCGGAGAAGCGTCAGCGTCGTGATGTGCCGTTTCGGCGTCTGGACTTCGATGACATGTTCCTCGAACGCAAGCCGTATCCGCCTGCGCCCACCCTGATGATTCGCCGTGAAGCGCTGGACAAGGTCGGGGGCTTTGATCCGAGCATTCGTCTTGAGGACTTGTATATCGAGCTGAAGATTACCCATGCCGGGTACTTTATCGACGGTCTGAACGTGGTGATGGCGCGCTATCGCAAGCACGCCACCAACTCGTACAAAAATCACCGGTTCATGATCGACAGCATTCTGCGCATTTATGCACAGTTCAGCGATCACCCCTTGTATGACGAGGTGCGCTACAAGTTTCTCAATTCCATGTTCCTGAAAACCGCCAATCGCAACCGCGCACTGGCTCGCGAGCTGTTGGCGCAGATTCCGTTCAAGCGGTGGACGGGTAAAACATGGCGTGGCCTGGGGCGGTTGTATTTTTCACCGCTGGAAAAAGACTAGCCCGCTTCATCGCTCGCCCGGGATTTCCCGGGTGTGCGCTGGCGTAACCAGTGTACGGCCCGCTTGCCGGCCTCAATGCCGGGTTTCTCGATGTACATGAAGGTCAGGCTGCTGATAGCAATCAACAGGCAACTGCTGAGGGCTGCCAGCAGCGCAAACACCAGCGGCTCCCTGGCGTCGAACGACAACACCAGTGGCAAGCGCTGCATCATCAGCCAGATCAGGAAGCCGTGCAGCAGGTAGGTGCTGTAGCTGATTTCGCCCATCCAGCGAATGCTGCGCAGCGTCAATGCGCCAAACAGCGTGTGACCCGAGGCCACAATCGAGAACACCAGGGTCAGTAAAGTCAGTGGCACGACTGCAAAGCTCTTGCGAAACAACGTCAGTACCAGTGCCAGAACAACCAGCGCAATGATCCCCGCCAGGCGCGTTTGGCCCCAGGCCACCAACGCTGGCTTGCGAACCCAGTATGCCGCCGCCACGCCGCCGAGAAAGCTCAGCAGGATGTGCTTTTTCAGTGAGTGCTCCCAGCCCACCAACTGATACAGCGTATAGATGCCCAGCAGGCATAGAGCGACTTGCCGCCAGTTGTTTCGGTACAGAAACACCATAGCGAACAGCGGCAACGCCATGTAGAAGAACACTTCGTAGCCCAGTGTCCAGGTGACATTGGCGATCAGCCCGCCGGTTTGCGGGTACTGGTTGATGTCAGGGCGTTCGAACAGCAGCCAGGCCAGTATCTGTGAGGCAACTTCCAGCGGGGTGTCCTTGAGCGTCCAGCCCTGGATATAGAACACGCTGACAATCACCAGCAGCATCAGCGGCAGATACAGCGGATAGAGCCGGAACACGCGAGACACGGCGAAGGCCTGCCAGTCGAACTGGCGCCCTTGTTTGAGCAGGCGCCCCCAAAACAGAAACCCGGTGATCATAAAGAACAGGGCCACGCTGGCCAGACCGATCTGAGCGTAGAACTTGCTCTCGGGTACGTTGAATACCCCGGTATGGAGAAAGGCCCAGGTAATGGCCATGTGGTGAACAAACACCCCGAATGCCAGATACCCGCGCAAGCCGTCAACGCTGGCGTATCGGCTCTGGCCCGGGTGCTTGAGCGTGCGCTGTATCGTGGGGGAGAAGCGGAGCAACAACGATGAGGTGATGATTGCCAAGGCATAAGCCATCACGGCCCAAAGGACGTTGTTGCTCCCAAGGCTCACGTTCGCGAAACCTGTGCGAGAGTGGCAACCTGCTTGCGCAGGCTTTGCACGGCAGGCGCCGAGGCCAGTGTTGCGTAACCCTGCAGCAGTTCGGGCAGTTGCTCTTCAAACAGCCAGCGACGGTCCTCAGGGTAGCGCTGCATGTGGCGCAAGTTTCTTTGGCGCAGGGCAATCCGCAGCGGCGACGGGTAAATGTGCAGGTCGGCGATATCGATCAGCGCGAACTCACCATCGTCCATCAACAACACATTGCCCAAGTGCAGCGAGCGGAAGTAAACGCCCTTGTCATGCAAGAGCGCCAGGAACTTCCCGAAGCGCTCAACCAACGCCTGGCGCACGGCGGGCGAGCCCATCGACTGCATGACCTGACGCAGGGTCTGGCCAGGCAACGGCTGATACAAAACGGCCGTGCTGCCGTTGGCCAATTGGTAGAGGTCCAGAATCCTTGGCGCTGGAATGCCCATCGCTTGCAGGCGCTCGCTGTTGACAGCAAAGCGTTCCGAGTAAGGGTTGAAACTGCCCGAGGTGTAGCAGCGGCGCTCGCGGAACAACTTGAGGAAGTTGCCGTTTTCCAGACGCAGGACTTTTGGCCCCAGGCCGTCTTCTTCAATGATCTGGGCATGGGTTTCAAGGGTCTTGAGCGCTGCGGCGGACAAGCGGCGAACCGGTCTGTCGCGCAGGGTCTTGAGGCGCCGGTTGATGCTCAGCGCCGCAATCAGGGCCAGGGGAATCCACAGCAAGTACCAGTGTTCTTTCGGACGAGGAAGTATCCCGCCGCCTTCGGTCAAACCAGCGCCAATACCGTACACCAGCCAGGCCGAAGCCAGGATGAACAATGGCTGCACACGATGGCGCCAACTGCTGTACAGCGCCCATACCTGCATGAACAGCCAGGGCATAAAGCCCAAAATGCCGACGTAGTAGAGCACGCCCAGGGCGAAGTTGTGCGGTTCGGACAACACGGTATCGTAGCCTTGCAACTGCAGGGTCAGAGGCGCCTCGAACCCATAACCGATCCACGGGTGTTGCTCGATCAGGTTCAGTGCCATTTGCCACAGCTCAAAGCGAAACGAACTGCCGCGGCTCAAGATCATCTCCGAGAACAGCGCCATGACTACGACGCCCCCTATGGCCAGCAGGCTGATCAGTGCCAGTGAACGACGGTTCCAG
>JBILYW010000439.1:0-3904 GCA_044377555.1 Pseudomonas sp. | reverse complement strand
TGCAGCCCCTGGCGGCTCTTGATCAGCTCACAGGTCGTGTTGGCGCAGATCCACAGGTAATACGCCACGTCCGGCTGGCGGGGCAGGCCATCGTTTTCACCCGGCACGGGCATGTCGGGGCCGAGCATTTCCATGCTGCTCGGGGTTACCCCGGGCCCAAAAACCCTCAGATATGCAGAGCTTTTACCTTTACCCCCGCATACAAGCCCCGGCGAGGCTGCGATCCAGCGCGCAGCCCTGCTATCAGTGGGAATGGCGCGGCACTTCCGAGCCGCGGCAGCCCACCAGAAAGTCAAAGTCGCAACCCTGGTCCGCCTGCATCACGTGGTCGATGTACAGCTGGCGATAGCCGCCGATCAGCAGTTTTTGCGGCGGTGGAATATCGGCCAGGCGCGCGGCGAGTTCTGCGTCCGGTATGTCCAGGTGCAAACGCCCGCTGGCACAGTCCAGCTCAATCCAGTCGCCTTCCTGCACGGCTGCCAAAGGGCCGCCCGCCGCCGCTTCCGGCGCGACGTGCAACACCACGGTGCCGTACGCCGTGCCGCTCATGCGTGCATCCGAGATGCGCACCATATCGGTCACGCCCTGGGCCAGCAACTTGGCCGGCAGGCCCATATTGCCCACCTCGGCCATGCCCGGATAACCCTTGGGACCACAGTTTTTCATCACCAGAATCGAGTCGGCAGTGACCTCCAGTTCCGGGTCGTTGATCCGCGCCTTGTACATGTCGAAGTTTTCAAACACCACTGCTTGCCCGCGATGTTTCATCAGCGCCGGGGTGGCCGCCGAAGGCTTGAGCACCGCACCCAGTGGCGCCAGGTTGCCGCGCAATACACAAATGCCGCCGTCCGCCACCAAGGGGTTTTCAATGGCGCGGATCACTTCGTCGTCGCCATAAATCGGCGAGTTTTTCACGTTGTCCCACAGGCTTTTGCCGTTGACGGTCAAGGCGTCAGGGTGCGGGAGCAGGTCGTTTTCACCCAGGCGGCGCAGCACCGCCGGCAGGCCGCCTGCGTAGTAGAACTCTTCCATCAAAAAGCGCCCGGAGGGTTGCAGGTCCACCAGGGTCGGGGTGCCGCGACCGATGCGGGTCCAGTCGTCCAGCTCCAGGTCTACGCCGATGCGCCCGGCGATGGCTTTAAGGTGGATGACGGCATTGGTCGAACCGCCAATGGCGGCGTTGACCCGAATCGCGTTTTCAAAGGCTTGCCTGGTCAGCACTTTGGACAGGCGCAGGTCTTCGCGAACCATCTCTACCGCACGCATGCCCGACATGTGGGCGAGCACGTAGCGGCGCGAGTCCACTGCCGGGATCGCTGCGTTGTGCGGCAGTGAAGTGCCCAGGGCTTCAGCCATGCAGGCCATGGTCGAGGCCGTGCCCATGGTGTTGCAGGTGCCCGCCGAGCGCGACATGCCGGCTTCGGCCGAGAGGAACTCGTCGAGGCTGATATTCCCGGCTTTGTAGGACTCGTGCATCTGCCAGACGATGGTGCCGGCGCCGATGTCCTTGCCTTTGTGCTTGCCGTTGAGCATCGGCCCGCCGGTGACCACGATGGCGGGCACGTCACAGCTGGCGGCACCCATCAACAGGGCCGGGGTGGTTTTGTCGCAGCCGGTGAGCAGTACCACGCCGTCAATCGGGTTGCCGCGGATCGCTTCCTCCACGTCCATGCTCGCCAGGTTGCGGGTCAGCATGGCCGTCGGGCGCAGGTTGGACTCGCCGTTGGAAAACACCGGGAACTCCACCGGCCAGCCGCCAGCCTCGATCACGCCGCGCTTTACATGCTCGGCGATGGTCCGAAAGTGCGCGTTGCACGGGGTCAGTTCCGACCAGGTATTGCAGATGCCGATGATCGGCTTGCCCTGGAACTGATGGTCGGCGATGCCCTGGTTCTTCATCCAGCTGCGGTACATGAAGCCGTTTTTATCCGCGCTGCCAAACCATTGGGCCGAACGCAGTGGAGGGGTTTTATCAGACATGGCGGATATCTCTTATTGTATGACTAATTGGCTTTTATGGTCGCAACATACCGAACTTGCCCCCTTTGTGGAAGGGTTGTTGGGTAAATAGTATTACTATATAGTCGATTTCAACTGAGAGCTGATCCTGGCGTTTCACTGCCTGAGGCCACTCCAGAGGTGCCATAACAAAAACAATGGGAGACCGTCTCATGAGCCAGGAACTTGGGCTTATCCGTCGCATCACGCTGAAACTCATTCCGTTTCTGATCCTGCTCTACCTGATTGCCTATGTAGACCGTTCTGCCGTGGGCTTTGCCAAGCTGCACATGGGGGCCGACCTGGGCATTGGCGACGCGGCTTACGGCCTGGGCGCCGGGCTGTTTTTCATCGGTTACTTCTTGATGGAGATCCCCAGCAACCTGATGCTTGAGCGTTTCGGCGCCCGGCGCTGGTTCGCCCGGATCATGATTACCTGGGGCGCCATCACCATCGGCATGGCCTTTGTACAGGGGCCGCACAGCTTCTATGTGATGCGCTTTTTGCTCGGGGTGGCCGAAGCGGGCTTCTTCCCGGGCGTTCTGTACTACATCACCCAGTGGTTCCCGGTGCGCCATCGCGGCAAGATCCTGGGGCTGTTTATCCTTTCGCAACCCATCGCCATGATGATCACCGGGCCGGTGTCCGGCGGTCTGCTGGGCATGGACGGGGTGCTCGGGCTGCACGGCTGGCAGTGGCTGTTTATCGTGATCGGCCTGCCGGCGATCCTGCTCACCTGGCCGGTGCTGCGTTACCTGCCCGACGGCCCGAAACAGGTCAAGTGGATGAGCCAGGACGAGAAGGACTGGCTGGTGGGCGAGCTGGAAAAAGACTTGCAAGCCTACGGCCAGACCCGTCACGGCAACCCGCTGCATGCCTTGAAAGACAAGCGCGTGCTGTTGCTGGCGCTGTTCTACCTGCCGGTGACCCTGAGTATCTACGGCCTGGGGCTGTGGTTGCCGACGCTGATCAAGCAGTTTGGCGGCAGCGACCTGACCACCGGATTCGTGTCTTCGGTGCCGTACATTTTCGGGATCATCGGTTTGCTGATTGTCCCGCGCAGTTCCGACCGGATGAATGACCGTTACGGCCACCTGGCGGTGCTCTATGTGCTGGGAGCCATCGGGCTGTTCTTCAGTGCCTGGCTGACTCTGCCGGTACTGCAACTGGCGGCGCTGTGCCTGGTGGCGTTCTCGCTGTTCTCCTGCACGGCGATTTTCTGGACCCTGCCGGGGCGCTTCTTTGCCGGTGCCAGTGCGGCGGCCGGGATTGCCCTGATCAACTCGGTGGGCAACCTGGGCGGCTACATCGGCCCGTTTGTGATCGGTTCACTCAAGGAATACACCGGCAACCTGTCGTCGGGGCTGTACTTCCTGTCGGGTGTGATGGTCTTCGGCCTCATCCTGACCTTTGTGGTGTACCGCGTGCTTGAGCGCAAGCACGCACTGCAACCCGAAGAATTCGCGGCCAGTGCGCGCCCGGCCACTCATCTTTAAGGAGACTCCATATGCGTTTGGTACAGTTTGAATTGAACAACGGTGAGCGCCGCGTCGGCCTGGTGGAGGGCGACCTGGTGCACGAAGTGCAAGACGCAACCAGCACGCGGGAGCTGGCGCTGGCGGCGATCGAGGGCGGTAGAAGCCTGGCCCGGCAAGTTGACTTGCAGGGCCTGGGCAAAACACATGATTACCCGGCACTGCTGGCCGAGCTGCGCATTCTGCCGCCGCTGGACCACCCGGACCCGGCGCACATGCTGATCAGCGGCACGGGCCTGACCCATCTGGGCAGCGCATCGGCGCGGGACAAAATGCACCAGCAGGACGGGGACGAAACGACCCTGACCGACACCATGCGCATCTTCAAATGGGGCGTGGAGCGTGGCAAACCGGCGGCCGGACAACCGGGG
>JBILYW010000438.1:0-3908 GCA_044377555.1 Pseudomonas sp. | reverse complement strand
GCGCTGCATGATGTCGGTCATTTCACCGAAAGCGCCATCGGAAGTTTGCAGCAACGAAGAGGCATCGTTGACGTTGCGCAATGCAACGGCCATGCCTTTGGATTGTGCGTTGAGGCGGGTGGCGATTTGCAGGCCGGCGGCGTCATCGGCAGCCGAGTTGATGCGCAGGCCTGTGCCCAGACGCTGTTGGTTGGTAGCCAACGAGTTGTTGGTTTTGTTCAGGTTGGTCTGAGTGACCAGCGAGGAGTAGTTAGTGTGGATAGTCAGGGCCATGGGGGGTGCTCCGTTGTCGGGTTGAGTTATGGCATCTAATAAGTGCCGGTAACACCACAAGGCGACGACTTTTACGCCGGGTTTAAATTTATTTTCAAATTTTTTAAACATGGGTGCCCGGGCGGCCCATGAGGAAAGTGCGCTTCCGCCAGGCGGAAGCAAGTTTGAGTGTTCGGGAAGGAATAGGGTCTTCTTAGATCGTGGGTTTAAATTAAACCAATTAAAAACAATAAGTTAAGTTGGTTGTTAAGTTTGGCACGGGTTCTGCTATTCACTACGTTGCACGGGTCGGCATCTACGTTGCGTACTTGCAGTGCCGTTGGTACTTGCTGTGCGCCCGGATCGTAGCCACTTGAAAAGATACCGCCCATGGAAAAAGAAATTTATGTAACTCAGCCTCTATTGCCGGAGCTGGACGCCTTTATCCCTTACTTGCAGCAAATATGGCAAAGCAAGTGCCTGACCAATAACGGTCCTTATCATCAGCGCCTGGAGCAAGCCCTGGCTGACTACCTGGGTGTAGAGCATCTGTCGTTATTCAACAACGGCACCACGGCGCTGGTGACTGCGTTGCAGGCCATGGCGATCGAGGGCGAGGTCATCACCACGCCCTACACGTTCGCCGCCACGGCACATGCCCTGGTCTGGAATCGCCTGACACCTGTATTTGTCGATATTGACCCGCACACCTTCAATCTCGACCCCCGCGCCATTGAAGCCGCCATTACGCCACGGACCCAGGCCATCTTGCCGGTGCATTGTTATGGCCTGCCGTGCGATGTCCGGGCCATTGAGCAAATTGCCCGGCGCCATCGGTTACGTGTGATCTACGACGCCGCCCATGCGTTTGCGGTAAAGGACGGCGAGGGCAGTGTGCTGCGCCACGGTGACATGAGCATTTTGAGCCTGCACGCAACCAAGGTGTTCAACACCTTCGAAGGCGGAGCAATCATTAGCCCGCATGCAGAAGCCAAGCGCCACGTGGATCAGTTGCGCAACTTCGGGTTCGTCAATGAAACCTCAGTGGTGACGTGCGGGATCAACGGCAAGATGAGCGAAATCAATGCCGCGTTTGGTCTGTTGCAGTTGCAGCATATTGATCAGGCACTGGCTCGGCGCCAGACCGTGGATGCGGCCTATCGGCGACTGCTGAGCGGCATCGGGGGGATTAGCCTGTGCCGGGAAGCACAAAATCACGGCTATTTTCCGATCCTGGTGCAGAGCACGTACCCGCTGAGCCGCGACCAGCTGTACGACGCCTTCAAGCAGCAGGGGATTTTTGCCCGCCGCTATTTTTACCCGCTGATCACCGACATGCAGGCCTACCGTGCGCGTCCCGATACCCATCGCCATCCATTACCCGTTGCCACGCAGATAGCCCGGCAGATCATTTGCTTGCCGCTGCATGCCGATCTTTCCCTGGCCGATGTTGAGCGGGTGGTGGCTGTCATCCGCGACAGCTCGGCGGCAATGTGAGCCCGCCTTGGGCTGACTGGCGCGATTAATCAAACGTTTATCAATCCCTGACGCATGGACGTGTATGTCAGGCATCCAGTGTCGAGGTTTTTGTGACAGCTACAAAAAGTCCCCCCCTGTTTTCCCCGGTTGAGCCTGTGGCGCTTGCGAGCCCGGGCTTGATGCCGCCAACCCAACCCTGTACCAGAGGTGTTGCGCCATGAGTACTCTGCCTCTGGTCAGCGTGCTGATTCCTGCCTACAAGTCGACCTGGTTTGAAACGGCGCTGGCCAGTGCTTGCCAGCAGACCTACGCGAACCTGGAAATTATTGTCTGCGATGACAGCGGCGACCTCGTGATTGCCTCTGTCGTGGACAAGTTTGTGAAAAACAGTGGTGTGCCGATTCGTTATCAGCGCAATCCGCAGCCCTTGCATGAGATGGGCAACACGGCCGAGTGCATTCGGTTGGCCCACGGCTTTTATGTCAAGTTTCTGCACGATGATGACGTCTTGCACCCTGAATGCATTGCCCGCCTGGTGGCGGCTATGGAACGTGATCCGGGGATTGCGCTGGCCTCGTCCAGACGCACCCGAATTGATAGCACGGGGCTGCCTCTGCCGGACATTCTGGCCACCACCCCGGCATTCCCCCAGGATGTGCAAATTGAAGGCAAGGGCCTGGTTTCGCTGCTGGTCGATAACACGCTGAACTTTATTGGCGAGCCCAGTTGCGTATTGTGCCGCCGGGCTGACGTCCTGGCATTTGGCGATCAATTGATGTCACTCAATGGCCAGGCCATCCACTGGGTGGGCGACTTGAGCCTCTACGTCAAACTCCTGCAACAGGGCAATCTGGCGTATCTGGCCGATGCCTTGACCCACGTGCGGGTGTCTACCGAGCAGTTCAGCCAGCAGGGGCGTGATATGCCTGGTATCGGTCAGAAAGGGCATGAGGACTTTCGCGAGCAGATCCGTGCGCTGGGCTGGTATCAGGAGGCTCCTGAGGGGCGCCGGGTAGCCGTGGCGCAGTTGGGCAATGCGCAGGTGATGGAGCAGGTCGATATTGTTCAGCGCTTGCATGACGTACAAAACAGCCTGAGTGACCAGCAAAAACAGCGCCAGTGGTTTGCCTCAAGAGTGCCCACCGCACTGCAGTCGGATCTGATCAGGCAGCGTTTGGCTCAGCATGGCGGCGGCAACACGATCGCGGTGGTGGTGCTCGACCCTGAAGGCGACTTGCAGGCGCAGCAGATCACCCTCGACAGCTTGCAGCAAGTGCGCAACGCCGGTGCGCAGGTGCAGGGCTTTGTGCTCAGCCCCGGAATTTGTCTCAAGACCAGCCACCATGACGTGCAATATTTCAAGCGCAGCCCCGACATGTTCGTCGCACAGCTTAATCAGCTTGTGGCGAACGGTGATTGCACCTGGTTGATGCTGGTCGAAGCCGGTGACCGTTTAACCGCCAGCGGGCTATTGATCTCGACTCTGGAGTTGCTTGGTGATCCCGATTGTCGGGCGGTGTTCGGCGACGCGATGGTGCAGGAATATGACGACGTGCTGTCGCCTGTATTGCGACCGGATTTCAACCTGGACTACCTGTTGAGCTTTCCAGGGGTGATGGCGCGCAACTGGCTCTATCGCTGTGATGCGGTTGCCCAAGCAGGCGGTTTCAATCCGCAGTTTGGCGCAGCCCTGGAGCTGGAGCTGATTCTGCGTATGGTCAACCAACAGGGGATGTTCGGTTTCGGGCATTTGTCTGAACCGCTGGTGATCAACCAGTCGGCCTGCCTGGATGAAAGCCCCGAATTTACTCAGGTACTGGCCATTCATTTACAGGAGCGGGGCTATGGGCAGGCCACTTTGGAGTGTTCAGGCCCCGGTCAATTCAAGATCGATTATGGCCACCTCCGCCAGCCGCAAGTGTCCATCGTGTTGGTCCTGGACACAGACCTGCCGGCCATGCAGCGTTGCCTGATCAGCCTGCTGGAACGCACGCGATACCCGTATTACGACCTGGTGATTGTCGATAATGCCTGTGCTCATCCCGATGCACGTCATTGGTTGCAGGCCACCCGGCAGTTATTGGGCTCACGGCTGCAGGTCATCCACCTGGACGCGGCCCAGGGGCGCACGTCGGCCATGCGGGCCGGTGCCGAACAGGCCCGGGGCGAATACCTGC
>JBILYW010000035.1:0-11718 GCA_044377555.1 Pseudomonas sp. | reverse complement strand
TCGGCCCTGTTGCGCAGCGCCCGTGACCCATGGCTGAAATCGACTTTTTCGTAGGTAAACAGGCCCAGGTCCGCCAGCACCAGGTCCGACCAGCTCTGGCTGAGGTTGCCAAAAAACATCAGCCGCAGGCGATCGCACAGGGGCCGGTGGTTGAGGGTGTAAAGCGGCTCCTCAAGGTCGGGATGCCACTGGGCCAGACTCTGATGCTGGGTAAAATCGACCTCCAGCGCCGCCAGCCACTCCGATTTTTTAGCCTTGGGCTGCACGATATGCCCGCTGAACCGGGCCAGAATTTCAGGTTTTTGCAGAACCTCGAACACCTCGGCCAATGCCAGCGGCGCCTGATCACTGAGCCACCCCGAGGCCAGCAAGGGAGCCGCAGCCCGAGACGCGTCGCCGATTTCCGGATAGCTCAGCTTGCTGGCCCGAAAATGCTGGCCCTTACGCATGACCATACGCACCCACAACGCTTGCGACGTGCCGGGCAGCTCTGCAAAACCGGCGATAAAGCGGTGCTCTTCATCACTTAATACGTCGTCATAACGGGCTGCGATCCAGCCAAGTACATGCTGGAAATTCTTCAGGTAGTAAAACGGGTCTTCAAGGGGATTGGAAATCACGGGCAGGACGGACCACTGGCTTTCGATACTGGATATGCGTACAGATATCAGTTTGCCCAGTGTTCTGGCAAATCCTATTGGATGAGCGGCACGCCTCAACCCGCAGGGGCCGAGTGCCAGGGCTGCTTCCTGGGGTCGTGGGCCCAGAGGGTGGCAATCAGGGAGCGGTCTTGCCTGAAGTCGATATTTTGCATGTGATACAGCGCTTGAAGTGAGTCCAGGGGCAAGCCGCTCACTGACACCAGCCAGGTCGCATCCACTTGCAAGGATATGGGTTGCCCCATCAGCACCTGCCGGAACTCGTCGAGCAACGCCAGCTTTTCGGGGTAGCACGTTTGCAGGAACGCTTGCAGACCCCGGCCCTGGTTAACAAAAGGAGAGCAAATAAAACATCCCAACTGCTCGTCACTGACACCGTGCAGTTCTCTCAGGTATTGCGTGGCCGTACCGTGCAATTTTTCTATTCTTTTGGGCGTATTAAAAGCCGCCCCCAACTGCCTGACCAGTTGCCCCTTGAATCGCTCATTGCACTTGTTTTCCATCGAGGCCCGGCGCAAGTAGGCATCCACCCCGACGCTGTATTCAACGCCGTACTTGTACGCCCCGCGCAAACCGTGCACGTGGGCGGCCAATAACACGACAGCGGCCTGAGGCTCTTCTATATCCAGCGCTTTCAGATTCCAGGGCCCTTCGACAAACATCAGCACCTGAGAGCGCGAAACATCCACTTCCTGGGACAGGCAATCAAACACATTAATCACGTTGATATCATTGGCGGCTGCGCCACCCGCCACTTCCACCCCCGAGGCCGTTGACAGGCGCAACAAGTGTTTATAGTCGTCATCCAGCTTGCAGCACAACTTGACCACACTTTCGAGCCCCTCCCGGTGCCCGCCCTGCAACACATGCCCCTGCTGGTGAGCAACCCGCCGGATCCACGCCATGTATTGCCCAAGGTGGGTGGGCGGGCGACGGTCAATCAAGGCGTCTACTTCACCGCCCCACTCGCACGCCCGACGATACAGCCCGGCTCGAGACAAGAGGTCGGAGTAAAAAAACGTTGCCCGCGTATCCCCCTGGGTCAGGTGCCCCGACATCAGTACCTGCGTGCGATTCATGACCGATGTCAGGCGTTCAAAGGCTGCCGGCGCCTGCAACCGGTTGGCCTCGTGTTCATCCACCATCAGCAGCTCCACTCGCCGATCCTCGTAGACAAACAACTCGCTGCATTGGGTCTGAATACGCTCCATTACATTGGCAGTCATTCGCGGCTGACGCAGTATTGCAACGCGCAACATGAATGTGCCGGGCGAACGCCCCGCAATGCTGAGCTGGGCTGCCCGCAAAAAAGCCAATGTATAAGCGCACTCTTTGCCCCCCTCGTGAACCACCATGACCCGATAGCGCCCGATGTTGTCCACGCCCCCCGCCGCCACCAGTAACCGTTGAATCAACAGTTGCAAGGCAATGCGCTCGGGACGGCTGAAAAAACCCAATAGCCGCTGCAGTACTTGTTGATAAACAAAACACATGGCTTGTTCATGGAAGTTGTTCATGGATGACTCCTCCAGTTCGAGCACTGCATTATCAGCAGCCCCACTGGACGCGCCCACATTTACCTCGACCCTCCAACCCGGAACAGACATGGCTCACATACGCACAGGAATATCCCTACATAAAACCCACTCAAAAAAATACAATTTGTCGTACGTGACATCTTTGTGAATAGTTTATTTCCCTGCGCACTCCTGAAACGGTGTATAGCCGCGACTCCCTCCTAAACACCCTGTTAGCCCGGGCACAAACAAAAACGCCCCTGAACGCAATGTTCAGGGGCGTTTTTACAGCTGCTGGCATGAGTACTGCCCGGCAGCGGGAGTTCAGGCTGGGGGCAATTGCAGCGCGACTCGCCCGCGACATGGGCAATCGTCCATATAGCGATGCGCCTCAACGAACTGTTCAAACGGGAACACCCGTATTTCCAGTGGCGTCAGTACCCGGTCAGCGGTCAACTGGTTGATGTCACGCAGGGCGCGCTTCATGGCCTCTTCGTCCTGGGCAATGCCCAGCTCCGGCTTGCCGGTGAAGTTGCCGATGCAGTGGACAAAGAACTTGATGTTCTTCTGGAAGCAGGCACAGCCCGGGAAGCGGGTTTGATTGCCGCCTTGCAGGCCATACAGCACCAGACTGCCACGAGGTGCCAGCACGTCACCCAGCACCGACATTTGCGGGCCGCCCAAACCATCGAGCACCACATCCACGCCTTTGTTGTCGGTGATCTTGTTGATCTGCATCAGCAGGTCTTGCTCTTCGGTGACGATCACCTTGTCGGCACCCAGGCTCAGCAGGCATTCGCGCTCGGCTGCATCCTTGGTCGCGGCAATCACCTTCAGGCCAAGGGCCTTGCCCAACTGCACAAACGAAGGTCCGGCACAGTGACTGGCATCGGTGATCAACACGGTTTGCCCGGGCTTGACCTGCGCCAGATCGACATAGGCGAAGTAGGCGATCAGCAACGGGGTGTAATGCACGCTGGCTTCAACCGCAGACAATACGTCCGGGTAGCGGGTCAGCGTGGAGCGCGGCATCAGGATCAGCTCGCCGTACGTGGGGTAGTCGTTGGCGCTTTGGCCGGGAAAGCTGGCGACCTTGTCACCGATGGCCAGGTCATCAACACCCGCGCCGACAGCGGTGACAACACCTGCCATTTCATGGCCGATACCGGCAGGCAGCCGCGCCTGGCTAGGGGCCAGGTTCTGGCGCCACAGCACGTCATACCAGCTGATGCCAATGGCTTCGACACGGACCTGCACTTCGCCAGGCGCAGGCGCGGCGACTTCGTGCTCTTCGCACTTGAGCACCTCGGCCGGACCAAACTTGTGAAAACGGATCGTGCGCGACATTACAAACCTCGCCTAATTAATCGCTAATACCACGGGACTTTATCCGGGCTTTGTGCGCAAGACTAACAGACAGCATTAATAGTCGACATGCCTGACATTGATCCGCAGACAGATTGCTAGCCGACGCGGCTCCTAAAAGCCCTAGAAAACCGTAGTAAATAGACGAGAAACCTTCGCCATCTAAGATCGAAACTAAATCTACCGAGTGACGAAAAATCAATTTTGCCAGTAAGATCCGTTACCTCACTACCTGTTGACTCCCCTGTGAAGCCTGCCCGATGAACCGTAACGACTTGCGTCGCGTCGATCTGAACCTGCTGATCGTCTTTGAAACCCTGATGCATGAACGCAGTGTGACCCGCGCAGCCGAGAAGCTTTTCCTGGGGCAGCCGGCCATCAGTGCAGCCTTGTCACGCCTGCGCAACTTGTTCGATGACCCGCTTTTCGTGCGCACGGGGCGCAGCATGGAGCCCACCGCCCGGGCGATCGAGATTTTTGCCCTGCTGTCGCCGGCCCTGGACTCGATTTCCACGGCGGTGAGCCGTGCATCAGAGTTCAACCCTGCCACCAGCACCTCGGTGTTCCGGATCGGCCTGTCGGACGATGTCGAGTTCGCGCTGCTGCCCCTGTTGCTCAAGCGCTTGCGTGCTGAAGCGCCGGGCATCGTCCTGGTGGTTCGGCGGGTCAACTACATCCTGATGCCGCCCCTGCTGGCCTCGGGCGAAATCTCGGTGGGTGTCAGCTACACCAGCGACCTGCCTGCCAACGCCAAGCGCAAGGTACTGCGGCGCAGCCGGCCCAAGCTGCTGCGGGCCGACACCATGCCCGGCGCACTGAGCCTGGATGACTTCTGCGAGCGGCCCCACGCCCTGGTCTCGTTTGCCGGCGACCTGAGCGGCTTTATAGATACCGAACTGGAAAAAATGGGCCGCAAGCGCCACGTAGTGCTGGCCGTACCGCAGTTCAATGGCCTGAGCACCTTGCTGGCCGGGACTGACATCATCGCCACCGTCCCCGACTACACTGCCGAAGCCCTCACTGCGGCAGGCGGTGTACGCGCCGAAGATCCTCCGCTGGACGTGCAAAGCTTTGAACTGCACATGGCCTGGCGCGGCGCCCAGGACAACGACCCCGGCGAGCGCTGGTTGCGTTCGCGGATCCAGATGTTTTTCGGGGATCCGGACAGCCTCTGACAGAGTCCTCTAAAACCGCTCTGGGCACCGGTGGTGGCTTGCATTCCGTCACGATCATGTGTGGCGTTGGTGTCGAGCAGGACTGACAGCCGCAGGTCCGCAGTAGCAAGGCGATCACGCAGGCGGGTTTGAGAGGTTTTGGTATCAGTCAGTGCGAAGCCCTCCCCTCGTAACGAGGCCCCAAATTACGGATTAAAGAGGCTGCCGGCGGAAATCATCTTCAAATCGCAGGCAAAAAAAACCGCTTGGACCAAGGTCACGGGGCTTTAGAAGGTGGGGACCGAAGCTGAAATCGAACCGGAGTGGACAGATTTTAAATACGATTTTTTACATATAAATCAATGCGTTATTGGAAATTGCGATTCCGCAAACGCTTCGAATTTATTTTACGCGAGAGGACGCGGCATTTGCTTTTTTTAGACGTTCGATACGGCTTTTTTTGGCGTAATCGTCACGGGCTTGTGCAGCACCACCCACTGCTTGAATCCAGTCTCTGGTCGTGCAACCTGAAATGCTGACAGTAAACATAAGGACGCCAGCAAGTAAAATCTTAAACTTCATGATGACTCCCCCAACGACTCAGATACCGATAGCAACAATAAGCGTGTGGCCAACTCCATATCACTAACATCCAGGGCGGGGTTAGACTCCCGCAGAGCATTAATTGACGCCTCCAGGTAAGGGCCGCGGATAGTACCACCGCTTGCAACAAAACTGCTCGCATCACCAAGTACGGACACGTTCAATTTGTTGTCCTTGGAAGTGAGATAGGTTGTTCCACCGGACGTACTGGATATTAACGTTTCAAGCCAAAAATCATTCATGGCCATTGCCGAACTGGAAAATGTTGCCAGTGCGCAAATCAACATACCCTTAACCCATGCATTGCTCATACTGACTCTCATTATTCAATAACGACATACCACTAATCCGCTGTTGCGCGGGCTAACTCCCTACGAGCGTGATGCAGTTTCTCTCGACATACTTTAACTTTACTTGGTGCGCCCTCTTCCAACGCCTTTTCAAGTTGCTCACTTCTGTAAATCACCTCAGCCGCAGCGCTTGCTACTTTATTTTGACGACGCTCAACCGGATCGTCCTGACAGTACCGCTCTACGTTGCGCAGGGCTGTTTCCAGCCCCGACTGTTTATACCGATTACCACTTAGTTTGGCCTGCTCTAATTGATACAGTATTTCATCACGACGCTCAGCACAGGTACTGTCATTACGACCCGCAGAGTAACCACTCATCAAGAGACAACCCAACCCAACGCCTAATGTCCATTGATTGACTACTTTCTTACGCATCTATAGGCCTCGGCACGACAATTTGAATTAAATACGCAAATCTAACAGAACCCACCCTGGGGGCTTAACATGACCTTCAACAGCACCCAGGTAACCGTCCACCACTTTTCGCTCACGAACAAAATTCTTTATTTATTCAAGGCTACTGAGCGCACCCAAACAGCGCACCCTCCAAGATTTCCACTTCCCAATACACAGCCAGTTCAATTTAACCCCTGAGCGCACGCTATATTTAGAACTGACTTTATACTCGCTCGTCGCCAGTTGCAGATCACCATAATAAAGGCAGTTCTATTTAAGTCCTTAAGTGCGTATCACTCAACCTTACTCAATCTTACTGGCTTCCCACGCGCCCCACACGCACCCGCCCGTAGCAGCTCTGGCGTAGATTTTTCAATCACTTCACGCACTGACGAGCGAGGGCCGGTACTACCTGAAAGTTGCCTGCAGCAATACATCTGGGCTAATGGTACAGGCGAGCGGCACACCGGTTTCATTAAGGCTTTTACGATAAGTCAATCTGACCCGCGGGGCAGTATAAAGGCTAAGCCCTAGACTGAAGATTATTAGCCCCTGAATTATAAATAACCAACTGACCTGAGGCGAGTCGATATATTGCCTCGATGTTTTATGTTTCGAGAACTTCCCGCGACTGATGCTCAACTCGGTTACGTCCCATTTTTTGCCCTATACAGAAGACTGTCGGCCTTTTTCAGCAAATCAGTCGCTTCAATTACGCCATCCTGGTGGCTGGAAGCAACACCTGCACTGATGATCAAGATGCCTGCTGTACTGCCCCTGTGTTCAATTTCTGCAGCCTCTATTGCTGACCGCACTTCCTCAGCGATCTTTACTGCTCCTGCCAAGTCCGTCTCTGGAAGCAGAATTACAAACTCTTTCCCACCATACCGGGCAGCCAGGTCAGCTGGGCTGATTTATATTTATGCCTATTAACTGTGCGAATTACCTTAAACATTCGTCGCCGAGAACATGACCATAATGGTCGTTGTACTGTTTGAACCAATCTATATCGATAAGTATGAGGGCTACGCTACTCTCAGTGCGGCATGTTCTCGACCAATCTTGTGCCAGTGTAGCGTCGAAACACCTACGGTTAGGCAATCCTGTAAGGCTGTCTGTTTTAGCAATATGTTTTAAATAAGGGTAGCGGAGGAGGTGCTCAACACTTCTGGCTTCAAGTCTAGGGCAATGCTACTCGACGATGGTTTGTGAATTTTTGCAGGGCTCTCAGGCACGCCTAGTCGCCAGTCCTTAGGTTGCTTCAACACATTATCAAAGCTAGGGCAATCGTGATCGCCCGTGGACCATATGAGGATGTGGGCAAAACTGGGGGCATACTTGAACTTTTTATGCCTGAACGTATTGTTCTAAAGCCCAGTCAAAGTGTTTTTCGGGGGATCCGGACAGCCTCTGCTCCCCTGGTCAACTGCGCCCCAACACCAGCCCCGCCACCTCAAGCACCTCATCCAGCGCCGCAGCTGCCGCTTCGCCGGAGGGCTGCAACAGCAGATCGTCGGCATACCCCATCGCCTGGGCGAATATTTGCCGTGCGGCCCGTGTCGGGCTTGCGCACGCAAAGACCTGCGCCGCAACTCCGCGCTCAATGATTTCTCCCAGCATGGCATTCCACTGGGTGTTGACGCTCAGGTACGCCGTCGCCAGATCAGCGTCATGCATCGCTTCATCCCAGGCATCCAGCCAGAGCGCCCAGCCATCGTCGGCAGAGGCCGGCAGGCAGGCTGTCAGGAACCCCACCAGCGCCTCGTGAGGTGGCAAGTGCAGTAACGGCGTGCAGACATCTGCCAACTGTTCATCGGCAAATCGCACAAAGGCTTCGCGCCGCAACTGCTTCCAGTCAGCGAAATAATGGTAGATGTGGCTGCGGGACAACCCGGCATGTTCCGCCAGATCGCGAGTCGATACATCGGCGAAACCCTTGCTGCGGAACAGCTCCAGGGCGGCGGTGAGGATCTGGTCTTTGCGGTCGATACGCGACATTTGGAAACAACCCTGTGACGCAAGGCAGATAGACGGCGCTTGCTTATTGAGCGGTCGCTCAAAGATAATTGAGCAGTCGCTCAATAGTAGCGCTTATCTTCCATTCGGTGTACCCATGCCTGTCATCACGCCACACATCCTGATCGAACCCGGTAAAACGTTCGAGCCACAGTCGGCCAGCCAAACCCTCAAGGGCATTGCCAGAACCTACCCTGGCAAATTGTTTTTCACCCTGTCGCTAGTGGGGCTGGAGAATGCGCTGCTGTTGGCCTACCCGCTGTTTGCCGGCTTTGCGGTGGACTCGATCATTCGCGGTGATGTTGGCAGTGCGCTGCTTTATGCGGTGGTGGTGTTGGCATTCTGGATTGTGGGGGCTGCGCGCCGGGCGCTGGATACCCGGACCTTCACGCGCATTTATGCGGACCTGGCAGTGCCGGTAATCCTCAATCAGCGCCTGCAAAACCAGACTGACGCCGTGGCTGCGGCACGGGTGGTCTTGGCACGCGACTTTGTGGACTTTTTCGAGAAGCACATCCCGACCATCGCCACCGCGCTGCTGTCGGTGATCGGTGCCGCCGTGATGTTGCTGGTGATCCAGCCGTGGGTCGGCCTGGCATGCCTGGCGGTGTTGCTGGTGTGCGCAGCACTGCTGCCGCGTTTTTCCCGACGCAATCAGGAACTGTACGAACGGCTCAATGACCGGCTGGAGCAAGAGATCGGTCTGGTACAGAGCGTCGGGGCTAAAACGCTGCAACGCCATTACCAGTTGCTCTCGAAACTGCGGATCTGGCTCTCGGACCGCGAGGCGTCGGCCTATCTGTTTGTGGGCGTGATTTCGGCCATCTTGTTTGTGATCGCCATCAGTCAACTGGCCCTGTCACCGGCAGTAAAAGCCGGACACGTATATGCGGTCATGACCTACCTGTGGATGTTCGTCAGCAGCCTGGATGAAACGCCTGCCATCGTGGATCACTGGGCGCGACTGCGGGATATCGGCAAGCGGGTTGATCCGGGATTTGGGGAGAAAAGCCAGAGCGATCAGTAGTCCAAATCAACCTATCTCGCCAAACACAAAGCCACGGACTACATCCCAAACGGACCTCTCCGATAGACGCTCCGACTGACAAATCCTCTTACTTATTACCCGCCGTCAGGTGGGCCCATAAAAACAAGAAGAGGTGTCAGTCATGAGCGAATCTGTCGCTGTAAGTGAGGTACGTGTGGCGGTGGTGCAATTTGATCCGCAAGTCGGGACCCAAAACCGTCCGGGCAATCTGAAAAACAGTCTGGAACTTGCGCTGCAAGCAGTCCGGCGCGGGGCGAATCTGATTGTGCTGCCGGAGCTGGCCAACACCGGTTACCTGTTTGCCAATCGCCAGGATGCCTTCGACCACGCCGAACCGGTACCTGACGGCCCTAGCACCCGGGCCTGGATCGATTTTGCAGTTCAGCACCAGGTCTATCTGGTGGCCGGTCTGGCGGAGCGGGACGACATGCAGTTGTTTGATACCGCCGTACTGCTCGGCCCGGACGGTTTTATCGGCATGTACCGCAAAGCCCACTTATGGAACCAGGAAAAACTCTGGTTCAGCCCCGGCGATCTCGGTTTTCCGGTGTTTGAAACCCCGATCGGGCGCATTGGCCTGCTGATCTGCTGGGACATCTGGTTTCCCGAAGTGCCGCGACTTTTGAGCCTGCAGGGTGCCGACATTATCTGCAGCCTCAACAATTGGGTCTGGACACCGCCGCCCCTGTTCGACGAGGCCGGTAAGTGCATGGCGTCGTACCTGACCATGACCGCCGCCCACGTCAACAACGTGTTTATCGCCGCCGCCAACCGTATCGGCGAAGAACGGGGCGGACGTTACCTGGGCTGTTCGCTGATAGCCGGCACCAATGGCTGGCCCATCGGCGAAGTCGCATCGGCTGACGAGGAAGCCATTATTTATGCCGATATCGACCTGTCCACTGCGCGCAGTGCACCGATCTGGAACAGCCTGAACGACCTGTACCGCGACCGGCGCGTCGATCTGTATGAACCGATGCTCGGTTATCTCCATCACCCTTGTCTGCCACGTTGATGGGGGTGCCGTTATGCAATCTCTGTCTGAAAGAGTCACCTCAGGATCTGCTGCGCGCACGCTCATCATGCTTATTGGCGCGATATTGGTGGTAGGTGGCGCAGTGGCCTGGTTGTCGTTGAGCTACACCACTCCCGGCAGCGCTTACTGGCCCGGCTATAGCGACATGATGGCGAGCATGCACTCACCCCTGGCCCGGTTGCGCTGGGTGTTGGGCGATATCAGCGAGGTGGCGTTTTACAAACATGAGTTTGCCTCGTTGGGGCTGCTGCTCGGCGGCGCGCTGGGGTACTGGGCCAGCCGCTACGCCCGAGCCTGGCAAGGGTTCAGCATCAGCTATGGCAGCGGTTTGTGGCCATGGTTGGTCACCAGCTCATTGCTGGGGCTGCTGTTGAGCAATGCCCTGTGGGGATGGACCCTGACCGCAGATACCTGGCAACCGACCTTCGCGGCATTCGTGTCACTGCCGGCGGCCATGGTGCTGTTGTTTGGTGGCGGCTGGAAAGTCACCTTAAACGGAGCCCTCCTCGGCGCCCTTCTCGTCACGCCATCCTGTCTGCTGATTGTCAATTACCTGTGCGTGCCCCTGGGCTTGCCCGTGGTGATCGGCAATGTGCTGGGCATGGCATTGGGCAGTGTGGTGGCTTTTGTGTTGTGCCGGTTGTTGCCGGCGCTGGTGACTTCCAAACAGGAGCAACCACCCGTAGATGTGGTTCCAGTGCCTGGAAAAGTGCCGGACTATGGGGTGATCTGGACAGTACGTCGGGTACTGGCCGACTTTTCTGAGGCACCGTTTTATGGCAATGAGTGGGCCAGTTTGGGCATGCTGGCGGGGGTTTTTCTGGCTTACGTCTTGAACCCGCTTGGTCCTGCCTATGGCTCAGGTTTGCTGTTGCACATGGTGGCCGCACAAGTACTGGCCTCGCTGCTGGGCGTCATTGTGTGGCGTCAGCAATGGCGGAACCGTGGTTGGTATCCCACTTACGTGCCGCTGGTTTCAGTGGTGCCGGCTGCCGTGCTCACTTACGGGGGCAGCCCGACGGTCATGATCGCCAGCGCCCTGCTCGGTGCCTTGATTGCCCCGCCACTGGCCTGTGCCATCGCCCAGAGACTGCCCAAGTACATGCACCCCTATATCGGCAATGTTCTGTCGATGGCGGTCAGTACATTACTGATAGTGCCGGTGGTGGGTGTGCTGGTCGGTGAATAGCGAGAAGTCCCACTGTTGGAGCCCGCTTGCTGTTTTCGGCGTTTGGAAAAAGTGCCTCACCGTAAGGGCGAAACCCGTAGATAGTCGTGGCACATCGAATGGGTATGTACGCTGTACAGGCAGCTACAACAGAACCACTGAGTACATATCCGTCATTCGCGTTTAACTGAAATATTGGTTTCGCTCTTACAGCGAGTCCCTTTTGCAAGGACCCAAAAGGACCCAAAAAGTCCTTGCCCTGCCATACGGCCGAGATCGCCCAGGCTCCCCCGGTGCCCTCACTCCGGCACTGTTATGGGGGCACGCCGCGACGGGCCATCCATGGCCCATCGCGGCTGGCGCGGCGTCCTGCCGCGCCACCCCAGAACAGCACCTGCGTTCAG
>JBILYW010000437.1:0-3915 GCA_044377555.1 Pseudomonas sp. | reverse complement strand
TATCGAGAACCTCTGAAAACGGCACATCGACTTTGGTATTGACGCCACCGAGCGCCGCCTGCCCGCTCATTGACGGAGCCCATACAAACGGGCTCGCCAACAGCAGCCACTCAGCACTCTCGTTGTTAAGTGCTACGGCGGGCTCATCCGCACGCACCAGCGGCACATAAACCAGCAGCGCCACTGACACAAATCTGAATGCCTGAGTTTTCATCGTTCTGAATGACCGGTCCCGGAATTCGATTAGGTATAGCAAAGAATCCCGGGGCAGCCAGTGTCAGGGTGTCACGGCTACCGGCACGACACTCACCGACGGTTTGGCCAGCAGGTAATAAAGCACGCCCGGCACCACAAGGCCGACGATCCAGGAAATGTCCACGCCCCCCAGTTGCGCAACCATCGGGCCCGAATAGAAGTGACTATCGACAAAGGGCAACTGGATCAGGACACCGGCGACATACACGCTGATCCCCAGCACGTTCCAGCGGCCGTAGCAGCCCTGCGGGTCGGACAATGCCCTGAGGTCGTAACGGCCCTTGTTGATGAAGTAGTAATCCACCAGGTTGATGGCGCTCCAGGGCGTGAAGAAGGTCAGCAGGAACAGGATGAAGTACTTGAAGGTGTTCAAGAACGAGCCCTGGCCCAGCAGTGCCAGTGCAGTCGATGCGGCCACAATCACCAGTACAAACACCATGCGCTGCGTCGGGGTGACTTCCAGACGGCTGCGCCAGCCACTGATCACCGTGGCGATGCACATAAAACTGCCATAGGCGTTGAGGGTCGACACCGTGACCTTGCCGAACACGATACTCAGGTACAGCAAAGAGGCCATCAGCCCGGTACTGCCCAGCCCGACGATGGTTGCCACTTCATGCCCGCGAAAGTTCGCGCCCGCCAGTGCGGCGGCAAACACCCCCAGCACCATTGAGGCCTGGGCCCCGACTACCGTGCCGAGGCCGACAGCGGCAAAAGTCTTCCAGGACGACGTCTTGCTCGGCAGATAGCGCGAGTAGTCCGCGACATAAGGGCCAAAGGCGATCTGCCAGGACGCCGAAAGCGACACCGCCAGCAAAAAGGAGCCCCAGGCGAAGTGGCGATTTTCAAGCAACGCAGAGACATCGTGCAGCGTTATCAACCGGGTGAACAGGTAGGCAAAGGCCAGGATGCCCAGCACGCTGGCCACCTTGCCCACGATGTGGATGACCCGATAACCGAAGATGGTCAGAAAGGCGATGCAGGCGGAAAAAATCAGGATGCCGGTGCTGTCACTGACATCGATCAGCTGGGCAATGGCCTGCCCCGAGAGCACCGCGCCGGTGGCGCTGAACCCCAGGTACATCAGGCACACCAGCACAATCGGGATGGCCGCGCCGTAAACCCCGAACTGCACGCGGCTGGAGATCATCTGCGGCAACCCCAGTTTGGGCCCTTGTGCCGCGTGAAGGGCAACCACTGCACCGCCCAACAACTGACCGATCAGCAAGCCAATCAATGACCAGAACACATCGCCGCCCAGCACCACGGCCAGGGCGCCGGTGACGATCGCCGTGATCTGCAGGTTGGCACCCAGCCACAGGGTGAACTGGCTGTAGAGGCTGCCATGGCGCTCAGCCTCGGGGATGAAATTGATCGAACGGGTTTCAATCAGCGAACTGCGCTGATGACTGTCGCCAGTCTTGTTCATTGGGGTATTTCCTTGTTTTTGTTGTTGGATAGTCGTGTTGCTGCTGACGGCGAGCGTCACCCTGCACGCCAGGCGATCAGACCCTTTGTGTTGCCGTGTTTTCAAGTGGCGAAAATTACCTGCCGCTCAACCACGCAGATATGCCGGGCTCACGATATAGAACACAGGAAAAGAGCGGACCTCCACAAATGAGGAGGGTTAGCCCACGCGCTGAACCCACGGACTGACGGATTTAATCGCAGCGCGCGGGGCCCGTGAGCGGTGTCGAGGAACGCAGTGCAGAGCCCAGCTCTACTTTGCTTTTAACGCCGAGTTGCAAGTAACTGTTGCGCAGGTATGTGCGCACTGTTGCAGGGCTCAATACAAGGATCCTGGCTATCTCCTTGTAGGAGTGGCCTGCGGCGAACAGCAAGGCCGCCGTGCGTTCTCGCGGGGCAAGCACCGAGCCTCGCGACGGTGCTTCAAGCGACAGGATGACATGCTCTGCGTGGGGGCCAAGGGTCAGTAGCGCACGGCCCAGACGTATCACCGAGGGGGCCTTTTGCAGTTGCGGGACCACCTCGGCGGGCAGCACTGAGCCGCTCCAGCCGGGGAACTCGCGCTCAATGACGGCACACAGCCTCGCCCCGACGTACAGCAAGCTGCCATCCATGCGCGCGACCCCGAAGTCGGCCATTCCGGCGCTCTGGTCAAAGCGAATCATGTCCTGGATCTGAAACCGCCATAGTTGCAACAGATGCTCGCTAAAGGCCGAAAACAGGCTGGCCTGCAGTTCGTTGAAAGCAGGTGCATCGGCACCCCGGTACAGGCAGACAAAAAACATCAGGCCGCATTCGGGTAGCTCAAAGCTGATACACATCAGATGGTAGAGGTCATGTCGTCGCGCAAATGCATCCACCTCCTCATCGGGATCAGTGAAGCCGCTTTCGCGTATGACCTTGCCGGGCTGGCTCAATGTGTCCTGGGAAAAGCTGTCACTGCCTGCCCCTTTGTGCCATTCGCCAGCGAACGATTCAGGCAGGTCGATGCGCCCGTGCATCCAGCTTTGAGGGGGCGCATTGGCCTTTGACGTCGACATCTCGCCCCACCATGCGCAGGCAAACGGCACCAGTTGGCGAAACACCTGCAACCCTTCTTCAATAAAGTGGGAGCCCCCGCGTGTACGCGCCAGACGACCCAGTTCAAGCACGCAGCCATTGAACGCCTGCAGCATTGCCATCGACGCCTTGTCGTCATACTGATTACGCGTATCCATCGCTCATATCCCGAGGGCCAAATGCCTTTTTCGACCATGCCATGGGCAGAACAATCACGTCCAGCTCATTCCGGCCACGGCTTCGCGCACAGGGCAGTTTTGTTCAATACGCCGGTTGCCCGGCCCCGTTAGCCTCAACCCACACTCACAAAACGGAGCACAGTGACAATGAGCGTGTTGATATCAATGGCGGCGTTCGCCCTGGCAGCCTCCATTTCACCGGGGCCGGTTAACGTCGTGGCCTTGAGCAGCGGCATGCAGTACGGCCTGGGCCCCAGCCTGCGCCATGTAATGGGCGCCACCGTGGGGTTTGTCGTGCTGCTGCTGTTTACCGGTTTCGGGCTGCATGAAGTGCTCAGGCAATGGCCGATCCTGACCGATCTGATCCGCTGGGCCGGCATGGCATTCCTGCTTTATCTGGCCTGGAAGCTGGCGACGGATAACGGCCGCATCGAGTTTGAAGGTGACACACGGCAACCGTCATTTCTCAACGGTGCAGCCATGCAGTGGCTCAACCCCAAGGCCTGGCTGGCTGCTGTCGCGGGGATGGGGGCGTTTGTATCCGGTGGCGAGGCCACACTGATCTGGTCGTTCGCGCTGATTTACTTCGTGGTCTGCTACCTGTCTGTAGCCTGCTGGGCCTATACCGGAGCATTCCTGAGCCGTTATCTGCGCAGCGCCAGGCGCATCCGCCTGTTCAACCGAGGCATGGCCGCCATGCTGGCGGGCTGCGCGGTCTCTTTGCTGTGGTTTTAAGCCTTGTACTGACCGGGCGTGACGGCGAGGTGTTTTTTGAATGCCCGCTGAAAATGGGACTGATCGGCAAAACCGGTCTGCTGCGCGATATCGGCGATTGGCGCCCCTTCGCGCAGTTGCGTCTGCGCATGTTGAATGCGCCGGTTGATCAGGTAGGCGTGGGGCGTCATGTGGTAGTGCTGCTCAAAGGCGCGGATCAGGTAAGCCTCTGACAGGCTGG
>JBILYW010000436.1:0-3921 GCA_044377555.1 Pseudomonas sp. | reverse complement strand
ACGCTCTTGAGGTGGTTGACCAGGCTCGGGCCGCGGGCCATGGCAACACCCATCGCCAGCACGTCAATAACCACCAGGTGAGCGATACGAGAGGTCAGCGGGGTATAGATTTCGGTGTCTTCATGCACATCGATCGCCAGATTGACGGTCGCAAGCTCCGCCAACGGCGTCTGGCTTGGGCAAAGAGTGATCAAGGTCGCGCCGCTTTCACGCACCAGGTTGGCCGTAATCAGCAAGTCCTTGGAGCGACCCGACTGGGAGATACAAATCGCCACGTCAGTAGGTTTAAGGGTCACGGCCGACATCGCTTGCATGTGCGGGTCGGAATACGCAGCCGCCGTCAGCAACAGACGGAAAAACTTGTGCTGGGCATCCGCAGCAACGGCACCCGATGCGCCAAAACCGTAGAACTCGACCCGCTGCGCTTGCGACATGGCCGTCACGGCGCGCTGCAGCGCTACCGGATCAAGCTTCTCGCGCACGTCCATCAAGGTGTGCAACGTGGTGTCGAAAATTTTCAGGCTGTAGTCCGCAACCGAATCGTCTTCATGGATAGCGAACTGACCAAAACTGGCGCCCGCTGCCAGGCTTTGCGCCAGCTTGAGCTTCAAGTCCTGGAACCCGGAACAGCCAATCGCCCGGCAAAAACGCACGATGGTGGGTTCACTGATACCGACACTGTGAGCAAGGTCGGCCATGGAACTGTGCATTACAGCCGCAGGATCAAGCAGCACGTGATCGGCGACCTTGAGTTCCGATTTACGTAACAGGTGGCGTGACTGGGCAATATGTTGCAGCAGGTTCAAAGGGCAGGACTCGGTCTGTAAGCGGCGGGCGCCGGGGATGTAGCAATCTTGTAGTTATACTACAAGAATTCGTTTTCTGCCCAGTCAATACACCACCCAAATACCCGCCCTCCCCCTGAAATCAAGCCGCCTGAAGGCTGTGTAGCCCTTTTTGGCACTACAAAACAGCAACCCGGGTACGCAGCAAATCACCCAATTCCACAGCGTTTACCGGACGGCTGATCAAATAACCCTGCACTTCGTCACACTTTCGGGCTTTGAGAAATGCCATTTGCGCTTCGTTTTCAACACCTTCGGCCACCACTTTGAGGTCCAGGCTGTGGGCCATGGCGATAATCGCGTTGGTGATGGCCTCGTCTTCACTGCAACGCCCCACGCCGTGAATAAAGGTCTGATCGATCTTCACGTAATCCACGGCAAAGCGCTTGAGGTAGCTGAGCGATGAATAGCCGGTACCGAAGTCATCAATCGCCAGCTTCACCCCCAACTCGTGCAACTGCTGAAAAGTCGCGATGACGTATTCAACGTTGTCGAGCAACTGGCTTTCGGTCAGTTCCAGCTCCAGGCGGTGAGGCGCCAGACCGGTGTCTTCCAGCACCTGACGCACCAGGCTGACCAGCTTGCCCTGTCGCAACTGATGCCCGGACAAGTTCACCGACACCCGGATCGGCGCCAGCCCGGCACGCTGCCATTCACACGCCTGACGGCAGGCCTGACGCAGCACAAACTCACCGATGGTGCTGATCAGGCCGGTCTCCTCGGCCAGGGCGATAAAGTCGCTCGGAGGGACACTGCCCATTTGTGGATGATCCCAGCGCACCAGCGCTTCAACCGCGTGCAACTGCCCGGTAGCCAGGCATAACTTGGGTTGGTAGAGAACGTTGAGCTGGCGCTCGGCAATGGCTTTGCGCAGCTGGTTCTCGAGCTGCAAGCTCTCCAGGGTGCTGCGTTGCAAGCTGTGACTGTAGAACTGAAAAGTGCCACCACCCAGGTGTTTGGCTTGCTGCATGGCCTTGTTGGCCTGATGAACCAGAGTGGCAATGTCACGCGCACTGTCAGGCAACAGACTGATGCCCATCGACACACTGATGATCAGCTCATGGCCATCCACCACCAGCGGCCGACCCAGCCTTTCCAGCAAGCGGGTCGATACCCGCGCCAGGCTGGTCAGGCTGGTGTAGGCATCAAACAGCACACCAAACTCATCGCCTGACAGTCGCGCGATGGTATCGGCCTCAGGCAAGGCCTTGGTAATGCGCTCGGCCATTTTTTGCAGCACATGATCCGCCAGCTCGTGCCCGAGGTTGTCGTTGAGCAGTTTGAAACGGTCGAGATTGATATGCAGCAACGTCAGGTTGCACGAGCCCTGGCGCACCCGCCGACTGGCCTCCTCCAGACGCTCCTTGAACAAGAGACGATTGGCCAGACCGGTCAGCTCATCAAAATGGGTAAGGCGGCGCACACGCGCCTCTACCAGACGGCGCTGCTCCACTTCCCGCGCAAGTTCGGTATTGAGCTGCTCGCTGCGCACATTGGCTTGCTGCAAGTCCTCGAACAAGCCTTGGCGACGCAAGCGACGCACCTTGTTGCGCAGCTTGATCTTCCTGACTTGCCAACCCGCAACACCCAGCAGCAGCACAAAAAAGCCGAACCCTATGCCGAAAAAATTACCCGGCGAATTTAAACTCTGAACCATCGGCAAAATTCTTATCAGTAGATGAGCCAAAAAGTCGCCCGAGCATACACAAGCAATGCGTGCGACCAAACGCAGAGACACCATTAATCCGGCGAAATAAACAGGGCACCGTCACTCCCTCCCCGTGCTCCAGGCCGGCAACCTTTTTGACCACTGGGCCCAGTAGCTAGCATTGAAACGGCAACAGCCCCTAAAATGCCCCGATGCGCGATGATCTCTCTCTCTTGTTAAATTCTCTCAACGATGCCCAACGTCAGGCCGTCACGGCCAGTGTTGGGCGTCAGTTGGTTCTGGCCGGCGCAGGTTCCGGCAAAACCCGTGTGCTGGTGCACCGTATCGCCTGGTTGATCCAGGTCGAAAACGCATCCCCACACTCCGTGCTGTCGGTGACCTTCACCAACAAGGCCGCTGCCGAGATGCGTCACCGCATCGAGCAGTTGATGGGCATCAGCCCGGCCGGCATGTGGGTCGGCACCTTCCACGGCCTGGCGCACCGCCTGTTGCGGGCTCACTGGCAAGAAGCCGGTCTGAGCCAGACCTTCCAGATCCTCGACAGCGATGACCAGCAACGTTTGGTCAAGCGTGTGATCCGTGAACTGGGGCTAGATGAACAACGCTGGCCCGTACGTCAGGCACAGTGGTTTATCAACGGCCAAAAAGACGAAGGCTTGCGCCCCAAACATATCCAGGCCAGTGGTGATTTGTTCCTGGCCACCATGCGCAACATCTACGAAGCCTATGAGATCGCGTGCCAACGCGCCGGTGTCATCGACTTTTCCGAGTTGCTGCTGCGCGCCCTGGACCTGTGGCGCGACAACCCGGGCTTGCTGGCGCACTACCAAAAGCGCTTCCGGCACATCCTGGTGGACGAATTCCAGGACACCAACGCCGTTCAATACGCCTGGTTGCGACTACTGGCCCAGGGCGGCGACAGCCTGATGGTAGTAGGCGATGACGACCAGTCGATCTACGGCTGGCGCGGCGCGAAAATCGAGAATATTTACCAGTACTCGACCGACTTCCCGGACGCCGAAACCATCCGCCTGGAACAAAACTACCGTTCCACCGCCGGCATCCTCAAAGCGGCCAATGCCCTGATTGCCAACAACACCGGGCGCATGGGCAAAGAGCTGTGGACCGACGGCGGCGAAGGCGAAGCAATTAACTTGTACGCCGCGTTCAACGAACACGACGAAGCACGCTACGTGGTCGAGACCATCGAAAGCGCCCTGAAAACCGGCCTGGCCCACAGCGACATCGCTATTTTGTATCGCTCCAACGCCCAGTCGCGAGTGCTTGAAGAAGCCTTGCTGCGCGAGCGTATTCCATACCGTATCTATGGCGGCCAGCGCTTCTTCGAACGCGCTGAAATCAAAAATGCCATGGCCTACATGCGCCTGCTCGAAGGCCGTGGCAACG
>JBILYW010000435.1:0-3927 GCA_044377555.1 Pseudomonas sp. | reverse complement strand
GGCACGTACAGCAGCTCACGCTTGAGTACCTGGCTCAACGGCTGAAAGTAGGCCGAGAGAAAAAACGTCTCCCAGGTACTTTGGTGGTTGGCCAGAATCACGCAGGGCTGCTGCGGGATGTTTTCTGCACCCGTCACGCGAACGTCAATTTTCAAAAACACCCGCGTCAGCCACAGCGCGCAGCGGCACCAGTACACGTTAATAAACCGATAACGCGCACGGAATGGCAAAAAAGGGGCGACAAAAAAGCTCAGCGAGCACCACAGCAGAGAGCTGGTGCCCAGCAGCAGGTAAAAGAAGAAGGTTCTGATGGCCTGCAGGATCGACATAGCGACTTTTACCGTTGCGGATAAAGCACGACTGAACAGCCCGCTACACAGAGTGTTGGCGAGTATTCAAACCTGCTCTATTTGTGGATAAGTTCTGCGGCAACTGCCGCCAGATCGTCAAATATTAGGGTATTAACCGGTAATGCTTTGGCCAGAGTCTGTAGGCCTTTTCCGGTTTTTACCAAAACGGGCTGAGAATCGACGGTTTGTGCAGCCTGCAAGTCACCCAAACTGTCACCGACAAACCAACATTGGGCCAAATCAGCGCCGTAATGCGTGGCAATTGTTTGCAACATGCCTGGCTTGGGCTTGCGGCATGCACAGCCCTCGTCGGGACCGTGGGGGCAATAAACGATCAACCCGACCTCGCCACCCTGCTCTTCCACCAGCGCCCGTAAACGGGCGTGCATGGCGTCCAGCGTGGCGACATCGTAATAGCCGCGGGCAATGCCGGACTGGTTGGTCGCGATGGCGACTGTCCAGCCGGCCTTGCTCAACTGCGCAATGGCCTCGATCGCGCCGGGGAGCGGGATCCACTCCTCGACTGACTTGATGTAAGCGTCGGAGTCGTAATTGATCACTCCGTCCCGATCGAGAATCAGCAGTTTCAACGGTAACCCCTTAGCCCAGCAGTGAAATATCGGCAACGCCCAGGAACAGACCGCGCAAGCGCGCCAACAATGCGTAGCGGTTAGCCCGCACGCTCGCGTCTTCAGCGTTGACCATCACCGCTTCAAAGAACGCATCCACCGGCTCGCGCAGCGAAGCCAGACGGGTCAGGGCTTCGTTGTACTGACGAGCTGCCGCCATTGGCTGCACGGCTTCGTCGGCTTTCTGGATGGCCGAGAACAGCGAGAACTCACTGGCATTGTCGAAATAACGGGCTTCAACGTGAGTTGAAACCGTGCCTTCAACCTTGCTCAGCAAGTTCGACACACGCTTGTTCACAGCGGCCAGGGCAGCAGCTTCCGGCAACTGACGGAAGGCTTGAACGGCTTGTACCCGCTGATCGAAATCCAGCGCCGAAGTCGGATTGAGGGCACGTACCGAGAGGTAAGTGGCCACTTCCACGCCTTCGTCTTCGTAACGCGCACGCAGGCGGTCGAAGATGAATTCCAGTACCTGATCCGCCAAACCGGCCGGCTTGATCTTGGCCCCGAACGCGCTGACCGCAAACTTCACGGCTTCAGTCAGGTCGAGGTCGAGTTTTTTGTCGATCAGGATGCGCAGGATACCCAGCGCGGCACGACGCAGTGCGTACGGGTCTTTGCTGCCGGTCGGCAACATGCCGATGCCGAAAATGCCCACCAGGGTGTCGAGCTTGTCGGCGATGGCCACCGCAGCACCGGTCAGGGTGCCTGGCAACTCGGCGCCAGCGCCACGCGGCATGTACTGCTCGTTCAGCGCCAGTGCAACGTCTTCTGGCTCGCCGTCGTTGAGGGCGTAGTAGTAGCCGGCAATGCCTTGCATCTCCGGGAACTCGCCGACCATTTCAGTGGCCAGGTCGCACTTGGACAGCAAGCCTGCACGGGCTGCGCGCGATGCATCGCCGCCAATGCGCGGGGCAATGAATGCCGCCAGTTTGGAAACGCGCTCGGCCTTGTCGTAAACGCTGCCCAGTTGAGCCTGGAACACCACGTTCTGCAGGCGCAAGTTGAAGCTTTCGAGCGTCTGTTTCTTGTCTTGCTTGAAGAAGAACTCGGCATCGGTCAGGCGTGGGCGAACCACTTTTTCGTTACCCGAGACGATCTGCTGAGGGTCTTTGCTCTCGATGTTGGCCACGGTAATAAAGCGCGGCAGCAACTTGCCATCAACGTCCAGCAGGCAGAAATACTTCTGGTTGTCCTGCATGGTGGTGATCAGGGCTTCTTGCGGCACATCCAGGAAGCGTTCTTCAAACGAGCACACCAGCGGCACCGGCCATTCAACCAGGGCGGTCACTTCGTCGAGCAGGCTTGGCGGCACGATTGCAGTACCTTCCTGCATCGTCGCCAGCTCGGCCACACGCTTGGAAATCAGCTCGCGACGCTCGTTGAAGTCCGCCAGCACGTAGGCTTTGCGCAGGTCTTCGAGGTAGTTGGCCGGCGCGGTGATGCGCACGTTTTCCGGATGGTGGAAACGGTGCCCGCGGGAATCACGACCCGATTTTTGCGCGAGGATCGTGCAGTCGATCACTTCATCGCCCAGCAGCATGACCAGCCATTGGGTTGGACGCACGAACTCGACCTTGCGAGCACCCCAGCGCATGCGCTTGGGGATTGGCAGGTCATTGAGCGAGTCTTCAACGATGGTCGGCAGCAGGCTGGCGGTCGGCTTGCCGACGATCACCTGGCTGAAACGCAGTTTCGGGCCGCTCTGATCGATTTCGCTCAGCTCAACGCCGCACTTCTTGGCAAAACCAAGGGCTGCTTGTGTCGGGTTGCCTTCAGCATCGAACGCTGCCTGACGTGGCGGGCCGTCGATGTTGATGCTGCGGTCCGGTTGCTGGGTTTCGAGCTGGGTCAGCAGCACGGCCAGACGACGCGGTGCGGCGTAGACTTTTTTGGCGCTAAAGTTCAGACCTGCGCTTTGCAGGCCTTTTTCAATCCCGGCTAGGAATGCATCCGCCAGGGTATTGAGGGCTTTTGGCGGCAGTTCTTCAGTGCCCAGTTCAACCAGAAAATCTTGAGCACTCATTGCGCAGCCTCCAACTTAGCCAACACTTCATCACGCAAATCAGGTGGAGCCATCGGGAAGCCCAGCTTGGCGCGAGCTTCGAGATAGGCCTGCGCCACGGCACGGGCCAGGGTACGCACACGCAAGATGTACTGTTGACGCGCGGTCACGGAAATGGCCCGGCGAGCATCCAGCAAGTTGAAGGTGTGGGACGCCTTGAGCACCATTTCGTAGCTCGGCAACGGCAGCGGCTGGTCGAGCTCGATCAGGCGCTTGGCTTCGCTTTCGTAGAAATCGAACAGCTCGAACAGTTTGTCGACGTTGGCGTGTTCAAAGTTGTAGGTCGATTGCTCGACTTCGTTCTGATGGAACACATCGCCGTAAGTTACTTTGCCGAACGGGCCGTCAGTCCATACCAGGTCGTAGACGGAATCTACGCCCTGCAGGTACATCGCCAGACGCTCAAGGCCGTAAGTGATTTCGCCGGTAACCGGGTAGCACTCAATGCCGCCTACTTGCTGGAAGTAAGTGAACTGGGTGACTTCCATACCGTTGAGCCAGATTTCCCAGCCCAGACCCCAGGCGCCCAGTGTTGGCGATTCCCAGTTGTCTTCGACGAAACGGATGTCGTGAACCAGCGGGTCCAGGCCGATATGTTTCAGCGAACCCAGGTACAGCTCCTGGAAGTTGGGCGGGTTTGGCTTCAATACCACCTGAAACTGGTAGTAGTGCTGCAAACGGTTCGGGTTTTCGCCGTAGCGGCCGTCAGTCGGGCGACGACTGGGCTGCACATAAGCGGCGTTCCAGGTTTCTGGGCCCAGAGAGCGCAAAAACGTAGCGGTATGGAATGTGCCGGCGCCCACTTCCATATCGTAGGGCTGAAGCACCACACAACCTTGCTCGGCCCAGTATTGCTGGAGGGCGAGGATCAAGTCTTGGAAGG
>JBILYW010000034.1:0-11737 GCA_044377555.1 Pseudomonas sp. | reverse complement strand
GTGCGGTTCTGCGCTGTGCGGGCGCGCAACTCCTGCATGACGTCAGCTGGTCGTGTTGACATTGGTTTCATTCCGGCCTATCCACTGTTTGATCACTTCCGACACGCGTTCGGGGTCGTTTTTAGCCAACATTTGCAAATGCTCGATTTGCAGCTCCAGCCCCGAACCCGGCGCGGGAAGACAAATTTCAGACAACGGGTTCGTTTCGCCCAGCATGGTCGAGAAGTTGCCGCTTTCATTGTTTGGCGCCAGCGATCTGGGCTTGTGTTCACTGCCCGGTTTCAACTCGGCAGTGACCTCCAGTGCAGGTTGCACCGGTTGATCCTTGCGCCCCGACAGGCGGCTCAGGGCCGGGCGTACCACCATCAGCAGCAACAACAGGCTGATCAGGCCAAACAGGCCCATCTTGATCAGTTGATGAACTTTATCGTCCTGCCACCAGACGGCCTGCTCAACCGACATATCCGTGGCGGCAAACGGGAACACACTCAGGGTCAGCACATCGCCACGGCCGGCATTGAAGCCCACCGCGCTTTTGAGCATCGCTTCGAGCTCTGCTCGCGCTTGCGGCGACCAGCCGCCGTCAGCCTCGGTGCTGGTGGCATTGAGCACAACCGCAATACTCTGGTTGCGCAGGTTGAACGGCGAGTATTTGACGTGGGTAACACTCTGGTCGTAGTCCAGCTTGCGAGTGGACTCCTTGCGGATCGAAGTCGCGCCCTGGTCGGCGGTTTTTGCCTGTGTTGCGGCTGCCGGTGCCTGGCCACCGGCAGGCGTTACCGGGCGGTTGCTCAACGAACCCGGAACACCGATTGCCAGCTTGTCCAGCACGCTTTCATCCTGCAGCACTTCATTACGCAGGCGCGGGGTATCGCCAAATGCCTGAAGGGTTTCTTCCTTTTGACTGAAATCGATATCGGCCGTGACACTGATGCGGTAGTTGCCGTTGCCCAGGATAGGCGCAAGCACTTGTTCGACATTGCTTGACGTCTTGAGCTGATACTCGTCGACCACCTGCCAGCTCTGTGCCGGCGCGCCATCGGCATTGAGCCCGCGGGTCAACAGCGCACCGTATTGGTCGACAACGCTGACATCCTTGCTTTGCAGCTTGGGTACGCTGTTGGCCACCAGGTTGATGATCGCCCCCACCTGCTCGGGCTTGAGCCGTGCCCCCGGGCTCATTTGCAACATGACCGAGGCCTTGGCCGGCTCACGGTTGCTGACCACAAAGGAGCTGCTCTCGTGCAAAGCCAGATGCACGCGGGCGTTATCGATCCCCTTGAGGGCCATGATGGTGCGGGCCAGCTCCCCTTCCAGGCTGCGCTTGAGGCGTACATCCTGGACAAACTGGCTGGTGCCCAGAGGCTCGTCCTTGTCGAACAGGTCATAACCGGCCGGTACGGCCACTTGCACGCCCTTGGCGCTGAGCAGCATGCGCGCCCGGCCAAGATCGGCCTCGCGCACCAGTACCTGACCGCTTTGTGGATGCAGTTCATACACAATCTTTTCGGCATCCAGCACTTGCATCACGTCGGCGGCAGGGTAAGCCTCGCCGGCACCGTACAGCGAGCGCATGGAACCCTGGTCCCGCCACAGGTAAAACACCACGCTGACGGCCAGCAGGCCCGCAATGGCGGCCATCAGCACCAGGCCCAGGCGCGGGTCGGGTTTCACCCCGCCGAGCAGCACCCTGAATTTATCGTTAATTATTTGCAGCACGTTCAGTACTCACTATCCATCACAACGGCATTCTCATCACGTCATCAAATGCCGTGGTCAATTTGTTGCGCACTTGCAGCAAGGCACTGAACGCAACGCTGGCCTTCTGGCTCTCGATCATCGCCCCCGCCAGGTTGTCGCTTTTACCGCTGTCAACGTCGGCCATCGCCTTGCCCGCCACATGTTGCTGGGCATCGACCGAACGCATGGCCTGCTCGAACGCCGCACCGATTCCGCCACCGGCGGTTTGTTCGAACATCGCCGCGGGTTGAATGATCGGGTTCTGCATCAGGCTCTTGGCCTGTTCCATCTGGCCCAGCATTTGTTGCTGGACGCTCAAGATTGAACTCATGGGTTGCTCCACAGAGGTAGGCATAAGGGTTGAAAGGTGAATGACGAAACTCAGAAAGCCGGCATCGCAATGCCTTGCTCGCGCATCGCGCTGAGTCGGTAACGCAGGGCGCGAGGGGTCATGCCCAGGCTTTGAGCGGCTTTGCTTTTATGGCCGTCAAACTTGCGGATGGTGTCCAGCACGTGCTGGTATTCGGCCCACTTGCCGGTGGCACGCAGGGCCGCCTTGCCATCGCCGGCGTCCGCCCCCGAGATCTGCGACGGGCTGCAGGGCACGGCACTGGCGGTCAGACCAAGGTCCTGGGGCTGGATAAACAACCCCCGGCGCAGAACCAGAGCGCGCTGCAAGGTGTTTTCCAGTTCGCGTACATTGCCTGGCCAGTCATGCTGCAACAGGGCCTGGCAGGCCTCCTCGGTCAGCAGGCCATCGGCGGCTTCCTGAGGGGCGTACTGCGCGATAAAACGCTGGGCCAGGGCTAAAACGTCTTCCTGGCGTTCGCGTAACGGGGTGATGTGCAAAGGCAGCACATCCAGACGGAACATCAGATCCGAGCGAAAACGCCCTTGGGCAACTTCTTCGCTCAAATCGCGGTTGGTGGCGGCAATGATGCGTACATCCAGGGCGATCTCCTTATGCCCGCCCAGACGCTCGACGCGCTGTTCCTGAAGCACACGCAGCAATTTCGCCTGCAACCCCAGGGGCAACTCGCCGATTTCGTCCAGCAACAAAGTGCCGCCATTGGCCAGCTCGAACTTGCCGCACTGGGCCGTCACCGCGCCGGTAAAGGCGCCGCGCTCGTGGCCAAAAAGCAGGGATTCGAGCATTTGCTCAGGAATGGCCGCGCAGTTGACCGCGACAAAAGGGGCGTTATCCGCCGATGCAAAACGATGGATATAGCGCGCCATCATCTCTTTGCCGGTCCCGGTTTCACCGGTGATCAGGATGGGCGCGCGAGTGACGGCCACACGCTGCGCCATCGCCAACAAGCGACGCCCTGCCGGCGAACGCGAAACAAAGCTTTCCTGGGCACTGACCGCAGCGGCCTGACGCTGCAACAAGGCCTTGATCTGCGCAGCACTGAAGGGTGCCAGCAAGTAATCCACACATCCTCTTTCCAGCAAGGCGGCCGCTCTGTCCTGTTCGGCATACTCAACCACCGGGATCACACTGATATGGGGAGCGCGCCGAATCAGGCTTTCAGTCTCGGCATTTAACACGTGACCTGAAAAACCACTGACAAAGATAAACACCAGGGTGGCCTGATTTAATGAATACCCTTGCAACTGCGCGCAACTTTCAACGCACGCCACCGCGCAGTGCTGCTCAGACAAACTTTCGACCAGTATGGAATAACCCTTGTTGTCCGAATGCCCCACAACAATAACGGAGGCCTGTTCAGTATCCACTTCAAAGGGCACAACACCTGCATGACTAAAAGATTTAATGGCTGTATACCTGCGTGTTGGATCGCCTTGACCAAAGTGCACCACTTGGGGTGTTCGAGGGTGGACCATGTTCATGTACCGGCGATGCCTGTGCGTGTTCGTTTCGGGTGTTAATCCCTTCCGGGCAAGGGCTCAATGCCGCCTTGAAAGCTCACGTTCCTGTGTCCCGCCGAACTGTAGGCACCCACGCGCCAAAACTGAAATCAGTAACCATCAAATCGACATCAACCCCATCAAATGGCGATTTGATGGTTTTTGATTTAATGCCCGGTACGCTCATCCCTATACTCGCCGCAGCCAGACGGACCCGCCAGCATCCCTTGCCACCCACGCCGGCAGCGGAATGCACGAACCTCGATTCCAGGACCTGAATCACCTGCCCCTGTGGTCAGGCATGAGACACGCAGGATGACGTTACACCTATTCAGGAATGACTCTTTCACAATGACTGGTTATAGAAAAGTTCAACATCAGGTGCCCGTCGATGACCTGATGTTCTTGAAACCCGAAAAACTGGGTCGTTACTATCATAAAGTACCGACTTATATAAAAGAGCTGGCCGGCAAATACCCAAAAGTTATCAGTGACTACTTCCTGAGTACCTATCGCATCAACAGTGACTTGCGCAACGTGCACGTGCATGAAGCTTTATTGACGTTGCCACAATGCCGTTACATGACCGGGATCGGAAAAATCGGTTTCAGTATTGACCGTCCTTTATTGGCCGAGTTACTGGAAAGTTACTACGGCGGTTCCACGCCACCCGCTCAGGACGAACCGCCAGTCAGCGCATCGGAAAACCGTATGCGCCTGCGACTGGGCATTGATATCTCGAAAATCTGTGCCCGCATCCTGATGGGCGGCGTTCCACTGGGGCATATCGATACCACCGTCAGTACTTATGACGAAATTCACTGGGGTTACTGCGTGGAGTTTGTATTTTCCAGCCTTGCCACCGGTATCGAGTCTTCCGTGCACCTGTACCTGGACGCACAAGTGGTCGATGAACTGACCCGTCGCCAGAGCGAGGCTCAGCCCTCGACCACAACCGAACACGCCGGGCATCGCATCGCCCAATTGCCGGTGCACCTCAACTGCGTGCTGGCCCGCGCACAACTGCCCTTGAGCAGCGTACTGGCGCTCAAGGTCGACGACATCCTGATGGTGCGGTTGCTGGACCGCTGCGAAGTACACATCAAACAGCAAAAGTTGTTTCACGGAGCCATTTCCGAAGATGACGGCTCCTTGTTCTTAACTTCTCTCGACAGTGTTAAATGCCAATGAACAACTCCATTTCCGATTCTGATTTCGACAGCCTGCTCAACGACACGCAGCCTGATTTTGACGCCGAAACCGACCCGTCCAGCGCGGCCCCCGAAGCGGTTTCACTGCCACAACAGGATTTGAAGTTTTTCGGCAAGATCCCGGTCACCGTCACCCTGGAAGTGGCCTCCACCGAAATCACCTTGCGCGAACTGATGGACGTCGACACCTCCAGCATCATTGCCCTGGACAAACTGGCCGGCGCGCCGCTGGACGTCAAAGTCAACGGAGCCCAGTTCGCCAGGGCCGAAGTGGTAGTGGTTCATGGCAACTACGGCCTGCGCATCGTCGAACTCAGCGGTTCAAGCCTGAGCGACCTGGCGTTATGAAGTCGAAATTGATCAAGCCGGCACTCATCTGCGCCCTGTTGTTACTCGCCTGCCTGCTGCCGCAATGGGCAGTGGCGGCCAATGGCGAAATTTCACTGTTCAGCCTCAATGACGGCGAAAACGGCCAGGAATTAAGCATCAAGCTGCAAATCCTGGTGATGATGACCATGCTCGGCTTTCTGCCGGCCATGTTGATGATGATGACCAGCTTCACCCGCTTCATTATCGTGCTGGCGATCCTGCGTCAGGCCCTGGGCCTGCAGCAGAGCCCGCCCAACCAGATCCTTATCGGCATTGCGCTGTGCCTGACCATGCTGGTCATGCGCCCGGTATGGCAAGAGGTCTACAACGACGCCTACCAGCCCTTCCAGAATGACCAGATCACCATGGACCAGGGCCTGGACGTGGCGAAAAAAAGCATCAGCGGTTTCATGCTTGCGCAGACCAACAAGGCCTCCCTGGAAACCATGGTGGCGCTGGCCAATGAAAAAATGCCGGAAAACCTTGAGGAGCTGGACTTTTCCCTGCTGCTGCCGGCCTTCGTCCTGAGTGAGGTGAAGGCGGCCTTCCAGCTGGGGTTCATGATCTTCCTGCCCTTCCTGGTAATTGATCTGGTGGTCGCCAGTGTCTTGATGGCCATGGGGATGATGATGCTGTCACCGATGATGATCTCGCTGCCCTTCAAGCTGATGGTGTTCGTTCTGGTGGATGGCTGGGCCCTGCTGATGGGTACGCTGGCCAGTAGCATCCAGCCGTTTGGAGGTTCCTGATGATGACCCCCGAAGCCGCCGTCGCACTGGTGAGCAACGCCGTGCTGATCACCGCGCTGATTGTCTGCGTGCTGGTGGTGCCCAGCCTGCTGGGCGGGTTGCTGGTGAGCGTGTTCCAGGCTGCGACCCAGATCAACGAACAAATGCTCAGTTTTCTGCCTCGACTGCTGATCACCCTGGGCATGTTGCTGTTCGCCGGGCACTGGATTTTGCGCAAGCTCAGCGACCTGTTCATTGAGACGTTCAAGATCGCCGGTTCGCTGGTGGGCTGAACCAATGAACGCGACCGAACCGCTGATGCAGGCCAGCCAGTACCTGCACGCCCTGCAGGGCTACTGGTGGCCGTTTTGCCGGCTGCTGGCGGTGTTCAGCATGGCCCCGCTGTTCAACCACAAGGCCGTCTCGAAAAAGGTGCGGGTGCTGCTGGCGCTGGTTGTGACTGCGGCCATCGGCGGCGCCTTGCCCCAGGTGGCGGATATCAACCCCCTGTCCGCCCAGGGTGTGCTCGTGACCCTCGAACAAATCGCTTACGGCCTGATCCTGGGCCTGAGCCTGCAACTGGTATTCACCGTATTCAGCGTGGTGGGCGAAGTGGTTTCAGCGCAAATGGGCATGACCATGGCCCGTTACAACGACCCGGTGAACGGTGTGTCTTCATCCTCCATCGTGTATCAGGTGTATTTCGTGCTGCTTGCGTTCCTGTTTTTGTCCATCGACGGGCATTTGCTGACCCTCAGCGTGCTGTTCAAAAGCTTCAGCCACTGGCCGGTGGGCAGCGGGCTCAACTTTACAAGCTATACGATCTTTATCCAGGCCCTGTCCTGGGTGTTCAGCGCCGCTGTGCTGCTGACCCTGCCCATGGTGTTCTGCGTGGTGCTGGTGCAGTTCTGCTTTGGCCTGCTTAACCGTATTTCGCCTTCGATGAACCTGTTTTCCCTGGGGTTTCCCATCACCATTCTGGTGGGGCTGCTCTGCATTTTCATCACCTTGCCCAACCTGCCGGAAAACTACCTGCGCCTGACCCGCGACCTGCTGGACAACATCGGGGTCATGCTCGAAGGAGGCCCTGATGTCTAACGACAGTGCCCAGGAAAAAACCGAAGAAGCGTCGGCCCAGAAGCTGCGCAAGAGTCGCGAAGACGGCCAGACAGTCCGCTCCAAGGACCTGTCCACCACCGTCTCGCTGATCGCGACCCTGTTTATTCTCAAACTGGTGTTTTCCAGTTACTACCACGGGCTGGAAGAGAGCTTCCGGATCTCGTTCCTGAACTTTCATTCCAGTGAAATCACCCAGGAAGACCTGGGCCTGATCCTGAGCCACAACCTGCTCCTGTTCGTGAAAATACTCGCCCCGCTGCTGCTGACCAGCCTGCTGGTGGTGGTGTTCTCACTGATCCCTGGCGGCTGGCTGTTTGTCGCCAAGAACTTCTACCCCAAGTTCAGCAAGCTCAACCCGATCACGGGGCTGGCGCGCATCTTCTCCAAGCAGAACTGGGTAGAGCTGCTCAAGTCGATGGTCAAGATTGCCGTGCTGATTGCCGTGGCCTGGATCCTGATCAGCGATGCCATCCCCCAGCTGACCGCCCTGCAGCGCACCAGCCTGCCCACCGCCATCGGTACTGCATTTTCGATGGTGTTCAACGTGATCCTGGCCCTGATGGGGGTGTTTGTTGTGTTTTCGGCCATTGATGTACCGATCCAGAAGTACTTCCACCTCAAGAAGCTGCGCATGACCAAACAGGAGCGCAAGGAAGAACACAAAAACCAGGAAGGCCGCCCCGAGGTCAAGGCGCGGATCAAGCAGATCCAGCGCCAGATCTCCCAGCGCCAGATCAGCAAGGTGATCAAGGACGCCGATGCCGTGATCGTCAACCCGCAGCATTACGCGGTGGCGATCAAGTACGACAACAAGAAGGCCCAGGCACCTTTCGTGATCGCCAAGGGCGTCGACGACATGGCCCTGTACATCCGCAAAATGGCCGCTGCCAACCAGCTTGAGGTGCTGGAAATACCGCCGCTGGCCCGAGCCATTTATTTCACCACCCAGGTCAACCAGCAAATCCCGGCGCCGCTCTATGCCGCGGTAGCCCATGTGCTGACCTACATCCTGCAACTCAAGGCGTACAAGAGCGGAATGCGGGCCAAACCGCAGATGCCACACAACTTACCGATACCCGAAAGCATGGCGAACAAGGCTTAATCATGAACGTATTGAACACACTCCTCCCGACGTTGCGCAGCGGGCGTATCGGGATCCCGCTGGTCATCCTGTCGATCCTGGCGATGATCATCCTGCCGCTACCGCCCTTGCTGCTGGATGTCCTGTTCACTTTCAACATTGCCATGGCCGTGCTGGTGCTGATGGTCAGCGTGTCGTCCAAAAGCCCGCTGGACTTCTCGCTGTTCCCCACGGTGATCCTGATCACCACACTGCTGCGCCTGACCCTCAACGTGGCCTCGACCCGGATCGTGCTGCTTGAAGGGCACACCGGTACCGGTGCGGCGGGCAAGGTGATCGAGTCATTCGGTGAGGTGGTGATCGGCGGTAACTTCATCGTCGGCATGATCGTGTTCGTGATCCTGATGATCATCAACTTCATGGTGGTCACCAAAGGGGGTGAGCGCATCTCGGAAGTGACGGCGCGTTTTACCCTGGACGCCCTGCCCGGCAAACAGATGGCAATCGATGCCGACCTCAACGCCGGCCTGATTACCCAGGACCAGGCCAAGCAGCGGCGCCAGACCATCTCCAAGGAAGCCGATTTCTACGGTGCCATGGATGGTGCCTCCAAGTTTGTGCGCGGCGATGCGATTGCCGGGATCCTGATCCTGATCATTAACCTGTTCGGTGGCTTTGCCATCGGCATGTTTGTCTACGACTTGCCGGCCGGCCTGGCCTTCAAGCAATTTGCCCTGATGACCATCGGTGACGGCCTGGTGGCCCAGATCCCGGCGCTGCTGCTGTCCACAGCCGCCGCGCTGATCGTCACGCGGATCAACGAATCCGCCGAAATCACCACCCAGGTGCGCAAACAACTGCTGGCCTCGCCAAGCCTGCTGTACACCGTGGCCGGGATTCTGCTGGTGCTGGGCATCGTGCCCGGCATGCCCCACGTCGCCTTCCTGAGTTTTGCCGCCGTTGTCGGCGGCGTGGCGTGGAGTGTTTCGCGCTTTCAGCCACCGGCCGAAGCCACTGAGCTGGAGAGCGTCAGCGCGTTGAGCGCGGCCATGCACAACGAACGCAGCCAGACCCTGGCCTGGGAAGACATCCCCCACGTCGAGCGGCTGTCGGTGTCTTTGGGCTACAAACTGGTGGGGCTGGTCAACGAAGCGGCAGGTGCGCCCCTGACCCAGCGGGTGCGCGGCTTGCGCCAGACACTGTCGGAGAACATGGGCTTTTTGCTGCCCGAGATCCAGATCCGCGACAGCCTGCGGCTCAAGGCGGCGCACTACTCCATCCATATCAACGGTGAGCAGATCGACGGCGCGGAGATTCACGCCGAGCACCTGATGGCCATTCCCTCGGCCGATCTGTATGGCGAAGTCGATGGCATCCTGGGCATTGATCCGGCCTACAAAATGCCTGTGGTCTGGATCAATCCGGCCGACAAGAGCCGGGCGCTGAACCTGGGCTATCAGGTCATTGATTGCGCGGGGGTGATTGCCACTCACTTGAACAAGGTGATTCGCGACAACCTGGCGGAAATCTTCAAGCACGACGACGTCGACAACCTGATGCAACGCCTGACCGAACTGGCGCCCAAGCTCACGGAAAATCTCAAGGGCCAGCTGTCCTATACCCAGCAGCACCGGGTGTACCGCCAATTGCTGATCGAAAACATCTCACTGCGCGATATCGTCACCGTGGCCACTGCGCTGGTAGAAAGCAGCGAAAGCACCAAGGACCCGGTGCTGCTGGCCTCCGACGTGCGCTACGCCTTGCGCCGCAACATTGTGGCGAGCATTACCGGGCGCCGCGATGAGGTCAGCGTGTTCGTACTCGACAATGCCCTGGAAAACACCCTGCTGGGTGCCTTGAGCATCGCCCAGCAAGCGGGCCCGGTAAGCCTGGACAACATTCCCGTGGAGCCTAACCTGCTCAACCAGTTGCAAAACGCGATGCCGGTGGTCAAGGAAAAACTGCGCAAGGACGGCCACCCGCCGGTGCTCACCGTGATGCCGCAACTGCGTCCGTTGCTGGCCCGTTATGCGCGGGTATTCAGCCCGGGGCTACACGTGCTGTCGCAGAACGAAATCCCGGAGAACGTCAGCGTCAATATCGTCGGCACCCTGGGCTGACGTCCGCGATGGCAAGCGCAAAAAAACCTCACCCTCGCCCGGCTGGTGCGGCGCTGGCACTGAAACCTGACATATGCTCTTAAGCACCTTCACTCAACATTCAGGCTGACCCATGGGCTCGTCTTTCTTTTCAACCTGGACATTCTGGGCACTGCTGTCGGCGGTGTTCGCCGCCATGACGGCAATCTTCGGCAAAATCGGCATCACCGGCATCAACTCCGACTTCGCCACCTTGCTGCGCACCGTGGTCGTGCTGGTCAGCCTGGCGCTGATCTTGTATGCCACCGGCCAGTATCAGTCCCTGGGCTCGATCTCGGCGCGCAGCTATGTGTTTTTGGTGTTGTCCGGGCTGGCTACCGGCGCCTCATGGATCTGCTATTACCGCGCCCTGCAACTGGGCCAGGCGTCGCTGGTCGCCCCCGTGGACAAGCTCAGCGTGGTGATTGTGGCCGTGCTCGGGGTGACGCTGCTGGGAGAGAAACTCGACCTGCGCCAATGGGCAGGCATCAGCCTGATTACCGTCGGCGTCGTGCTGCTGGCGTGGCGCAAGTAACACGAACGCAATGCGGCGCCCACAGCCGGGGCCAGGTACGCCTCGTTACATCTTCTTGTTCCTGGGATCGTCAGCCGGATTGAGGTAGGTGATTCCCCAAGGGCCGACGCCATGAAGCTGAAACACGGTTTCCTGATCTCGACTGGCACCGTACATAGACATGCCGACCGGAATGATCAGCACATCACCCGGATGGTAGGCCTTGGCCAGAGCCGGGTCGAACTTGTCGCCAGTGGCAAAGTAGAAGGTGCCCGAGATAATGGTCACGCGCTCGGTCACGGGATGGGTATGCACGGCGATTTTGGTATTGGGCGCCAGTTTCAGCCGAAGGATAAAGGGCTCGGGTGCTTTCAGATCACCCTCAATCACGGCAACCATAGCACCAGGCCCAATCGACGGCGCAGGCATCCAGTTGAGTTCGGACGGGGTGCTGGTAATCAGGCCAGCTCCCTCGGCCTGGACGGTAGGTGCCAGCAAGGCAGTGCCGAGCAACACCAGAGAAACAGCAACAGCTTTGTAAGCTCTCATCATGATTTCCTCGTGTCTGGGGACTGAGGGTGTATCACTGCAGAGGCAAACAAGGCGTCAAAACACACTCTCTATATTGACGGTAGCCGAATGCCTGTTCGCGGATATAACCGTTGAGAACAGCGCTGATAGCCGAATACGGCACAACGACACTTTCAGACAGATCCGCGGCCGGGGGAGTGACATTTCCCGCAACCCGATCCTAGTATTGCCGCGCTTGTCCCCCTCCCAAAAAAAATAACGTATGGAAACTCAGCTGATGCCCTTCACCCGTACCCTTCTGGCCCTGTCCCTGGGCATGGCTCTACTGCAAAACCCGGCCTTCGCCGCCCCACCTCTGTCGATGGTCGACGGCGTTGCCCAGGTCAACACACAGGACAGCAATGCCTGGGTCGAGATCAACAAAGCCGCGTTCGAAC
>JBILYW010000434.1:0-3934 GCA_044377555.1 Pseudomonas sp. | reverse complement strand
AGCACCTTGGCCAGCCGGCACGGCTTCTTGCATCAGTTGACCGCGACGCTCAACCAGCTTGACCGCCTCAGCCAATGTCAGGCACTCGGCAGCAACCAATGCGCTGTATTCGCCCAGGCTGTGGCCTGCAACAAAGTCAGGACGCTTGCCGCCTTCGGCCAGCCACAGACGCCACAGGGCAATCGACGCAGCCAGAATGGCAGGCTGGGTAATGTCGGTCTGATTCAGCTTCTCTGCAGGACCTTCCTGGATCAGTGCCCACAGGTCGTAACCCAGAGCATCAGAAGCTTCTTTAAATGTTTCCAGGACCAGCGGGTGTTCCGCGCCCAGCTCGGCCAACATGCCGAGGGACTGCGAACCCTGCCCTGGAAAGACGAATGCGAGGGATGTAGACATGTAACAAGCCCCTAATAATCTTGTCGTCGGAGAATTGACGTCCTACCGAGGTGGACGCAAGAAACTGACAGTTGGATGGCTGATTAGACCGAGCGGTCACATTTAAGCACCCGCCCGGTAAAACGCCTACGGTAACAACCCTTCCAGGCGTCCATACAAACGCTTTGGCAGGTCTTCATGGATTTCAATCAGTGCGCGCTCTATCGCACTCTGAAAGCCCTGAGCACCTGCCGAACCGTGACTCTTGATCACAATCCCCTGCAGCCCGAGAAAGCTCGCACCGTTATGACGCGCGGGCGCCAGGTCGGCCTGCAGGCGCCGCATCAACGGCAACGCCAGCGCACCTACACAGCGACTGAACAGGTTACGCCTGAACACCGCCTCAAGCCTGCTCGAAATCATGGTCGCAAGACCTTCGCTGGACTTGAGCATGATATTGCCGACAAACCCGTCACACACCACCACGTCAGCCTCGCCACGGTACACACCATCACCCTCGACAAAGCCGATGTAGTGCAGCCCGGACGCCGCCTGCAACAACGCAGCCGCCTCTTTGACCTGCTGATTGCCCTTGACGTCTTCGGTGCCGATATTGAGCAAGGCAACCCGTGGACGAAGCACACCCAGCGCCTGCGCCGCCACCGACCCCATGACTGCAAACTGGAACAACTGCCCGGCCGTGCAATCGACATTCGCGCCCAAGTCCAGCAACTGACAGTAGCCCGTCTGGGTCGGCACCGCCGCCACCATCGCCGGACGATCGATCCCCGGCAAGGTCTTGAGCACATGACGGGACAACGCCATCAATGCGCCGGTATTGCCGGAACTGACACAGGCTTGCACCTTGCCATCACGGAGCAACTCCAGCGCCACACGCATGGAAGAGTCAGGCTTGCTGCGCAGGGCATTGGAAGGCCGCTCATTCATGGCAATCACTTCAGAAGCAGGGGTAATCGTCAGGCGCGAGCGATCCACAGCCGAATGGCCAGCGATCAAGGTTTCAAGTATGGAGGGTTGACCGACGAGGGTCAGGTGTAACGAGGGAGTTGCAGACAGGCAGGCAATGCAGGCCTGAACAATGCTGCGGGGACCGAAGTCCCCGCCCATTGCGTCGATCGCGATGACCTGAGCGGACAAGTGATTACTCGTCAGCGCCCTTGTCGATCACTTTACGACCACGGTATACGCCTTCTGGCGATACGTGGTGACGCAGGTGAATTTCACCGGTGGTTTTTTCTACGGACAGAGTGCTAGCCGAAAGAGCATCGTGCGAACGACGCATGTCACGGGCAGAGCGGGATTTTTTGTTCTGCTGAACAGCCATAATTAATTAACTCCTAAACGTTTGGGTCACGCTTTAACTGCGCCAATACACTGAACGGGTTGGACCGCGTTACCTCGTCCTCGCCTGGATCGGGCTCATCGAGACCCGCCGGCTGCTGGCATTCTTCCGGATGATGAGCAGGCACAATGGGCAAGGCAAGCAAAAGCTCTTCCTCGATCAGTGCCAGCAGATCCAAAGGATCTTCGCCCAGTTCCAGCACGTCATAACCTTGCGGTAACGACTGGGTATTTGCACCCTCCTTCACCACAGCATAACTGCACTCGCTGTGGATCGGCAGGGTGACCAGCTCAAGACAGCGCTGGCAAACCATTTTGACTTCGGCGTCGATAGAGCTGTGGATGACCACAGATCTACGTTCATCTCGTTCAAAAATAAACTTCGCCTGGACCGTTCCGAGAGTATCGGAAAGCGGGTCGCAGAGTCTCTCCAAATCAGCCAGCAGCACTTCACCTTGAAGGGTAGTGCCACGATCAGCTAATTTGCGCGGGTCAACGTGAGGTGGAATCGGGTCATTCAACATAGGCGCAGCATTCTAGGGACGACCCCCTCACCTGTCAAAGGAAATTGTGCCTGTGCGACATCCCGTACGCCCGTTAGAATCTGCAACCGCCCACAGGAGTTGCGCATGCTGCCTTTATTACTCGCTTCAAGCTCGGTTTATCGCCGCGATTTACTGGCTCGCCTGCGCCTGCCTTTCAGCTGCAGTTCACCCGACATCGACGAAAGCCGCCGCCCTGGCGAGACTGCTGTCGAACTGGTCAAGCGCCTGTCCCTGGAGAAAGCCCGGGCACTGGCCGCCAGCCACCCAAACCACCTGATCATTGGCTCGGACCAGGTCGCAGTCCTCGACGGACAGATCATCGGCAAGCCCCACACCTACGACAAGGCGCACCAGCAACTGACCCGCGCAAGCGGAGCCAGCGTCAGCTTCCTGACCGGCCTGACCCTGCTCAACAGCCAGACCGGGCACCAGCAGACCGACTGCATCCCCTTCACCGTGCACATGCGCACACTGAGCCCAGAGCAAATCCGGCGCTACCTGCTCGCAGAGGAGCCCTACGACTGCGCTGGCAGCTTCAAGGCCGAAGGCCTGGGCGTGAGCCTGTTTCAACGCACCGAAGGCGATGACGCCACCAGCCTGGTCGGCCTGCCACTGATTCGCCTGGTGGACATGCTGCTCACCGAAGGCGTCGACACCCCCTGAGCGAAATCTGCGTTAAACGCACATAAAAAAACCGGCCCTTCACGGGCCGGTTTTTTTTCAAGCACTCGTCAATCAGCGCAGGGTAGGCCCTTGAAAGCCCATCCACATCGCCAATTGCTCAGCCACACTCGCACCGAGTTTTTTCGAGAAGCGATCAAACGCCGATTCCTGGACCGTAAAGTCCACCAGCTCTTTTGCGCCGACCACATCACGGGCAACCGAACTGGCATTGCCCAGCCCGTCGATCAAACCCAGCGGCAGCGCTTGCTGACCCGTCCAGACCAGCCCCGAGAACAACTCCGGGTGCTCCTTGTCCTTCAGGCGATCGCCACGCCCCTGCTTGACGCTGGCAATGAACTGCTCGTGCGTCACATTCAGGACGCCTTGCCAGAACTTGGTTTCGTCCGGCTTTTCAGGCTCAAACGGATCCAGAAATGCCTTGTGCTCGCCCGACGTGTAAGCGCGACGCTGAATGCCCAGCTTGTCCATTGCACCGACAAAACCGAAGCCTGCCGCCGTCACGCCAATCGAACCCACCAGACTGGCTTTGTCCGCGTAGATCTCATCTGCGGCACTGGCAATGTAATAAGCGCCGGAAGCCCCCAGATCGGAGATCACCGCATACACCTTGGTATCGGGGTGCAGACCGCGCAAACGACGGATTTCATCATAGACATAACCCGACTGCACCGGACTGCCGCCCGGGCTATTGATGCGCAGCACCACACCCTTGACCCGCGGATCTTCGAACGCAGCCTGCAGACTGGTGACCAGGTTGTCGGCACTGGCCGGCTCCTTGTCGGCAATCGGACCACGCACATCAATCAGCGCGGTATAGCTGGAGCCACTGATCGCACTCCGTTCCACACTCAGCAGCGGCGTAAACAGCATCAACACCCCGATCAGATAGCAGAACGTAAGCACCTTGAAGAAGATGCCCCAGCGACGCGCACGGCGCTGCTCCTGAATACCCGCCAACAAGGTCTTTT
>JBILYW010000433.1:0-3935 GCA_044377555.1 Pseudomonas sp. | reverse complement strand
GCATGCCAAACGCCGCATACAGCTGGCTATCGGTTTGCACCAGATCCCACAGCCGCTGCCAGTTGCGCTGATAGACCCCCAGCACCACCATCTGCCCAACCCCCAGCGCTCGACTGCGCGCCAGTAACTGCGGGCGATCCGCGTCAAAGTCCGGAAAGTCGAGGTGGGTGTGGGTATCGATCAGCTCCATGCTCAGGCCTGATGAATGCGCTGTTTGAAGGTTCGGGCAATCGCATGAATGCCGGGCACGTAGCTCTGTTCTTCAATCGCTGCCAGGGCCAGATTCAGGGCTTTTTCGGCAATCAACTTGTGCTGCTGACCCATGGCATTGACGGGCAGTGGCAGGAAGTCCAGCAACTGGGTGTCGCCAAAAGTAGCCAGGCGCAGCGGCGGGCGCTGGGTCGGGTGCTCCAGCAGCGCATCGAACATCCCTTGCAGCAGCACGTACGAAGTGGTGATAAGCGCCTCGGGGAAATGCCCCTGACGTGCCAGCAACTTGTCGATGATCTGACGGCCGCATTCGCGGCTGAAGGCTGCACCGTGTTCAATCAGCACTTCGCCTTTGAACCCTTCGACGGCTTGCTTGAACCCTGCTTCACGGGCCTGGCTGACGCTCAGCTCGGGGCGTGCACCGATCAATACAATCTGGCGCGGTACCGGATGCAACAGGCTGCGGGTCAATTGCAGGCTGGCCTCGCAGTCATCGCTGATGACCGAACAGAAGCGCTCGGGCTCCATGGTCCGGTCAATGGCAATGATCGGCATGCCCAGGTCTTGCAGTTTGCGGTAGCTGTCATCTTCTTCAGGCAAGCAACTGGCCACAAACAGGGCGTCGCAACGACGGGCGCGGAATAACTTGAGCAACTGGCGCTCACTGTCCGGCGCGTCGTCGGAGCTGGCGATCAGCAATTGATAGCCGCGAGCGCGGGCGCCTTGTTCGAGCTGTTTGGCCAGGCGCGCATAACTCGGGTTTTCGAGGTCCGGGAGGATAAACCCCAGAGTGCGAGTGTGCCGGCTGCGCAGCCCGGCGGCCTGCGGGTTGGGAGTAAAGCCATGCTCTTCGACCACCGCGCGCACGCGCTCGACCGTGCTGCTGCTGATGCGCTGCTGTTCGGCTTTTCCATTGATGACATAGCTGGCAGTCGTTACGGAAACACCTGCCAATTGAGCGATATCACTGAGTTTCACGCCGAAAATTCCTTATTTTTTGTAGTACATGTCGACATTCTGGCCAATCCTAACCGATAAAGGCAGCCGACCATCGTATGCCATACGGGAACTGTATTTTTTCGCAGTATCCGCCCACTGGCGCCGGTCAAAGCGAAAGGTTGGGCTTCAAGCGCGGGCAATTATGCAGTAACGTGCCGGGTATTCTTGATTAAACGTTTCAGCAGGCGTGTTTAAAGGTTCTTGCCCCGGTAGCGATGTGCTTGCCACACATCCACTGACACAGTCCGGGATGAGCGTCCTAAGCTGACCTAATTCAAAACAATACCTGGTGCCATGAAGTACCAGAAAAGGAGAACGCATGCTCGAGCTCACCATAGAGCAGATTTCCATGGGCCAAACGGCTGTGGACAAGTCTGCGGCGCTGCAATTGCTCGCCGATAAACTGGTTGCCGATGGCTTGGTGGCCGAAGGTTATCTGAGCGGTTTGCAGGCGCGTGAGGCTCAGGGTTCGACCTTTTTGGGCCAGGGCATTGCCATCCCCCATGGCACACCTGAAACCCGAGAACTGGTCTTTACCACGGGCGTGCGTTTGCTTCAGTTCCCCGAAGGGGTGGATTGGGGCGATGGTCAAATCGTTTACCTGGCCATTGGTATTGCGGCCAAGTCCGACGAGCACCTGCGTTTGCTGCAATTGCTGACCCGTGCCTTGGGCGAAACCGATCTGGGCGAAGCCCTGCGCCGTGCCAGTTCCGCTGAAGCCCTGCTCAAACTGCTTCAGGGCGCCCCGCAAGAACTGGCGCTGGACGCTCAGATGATTGGCCTTGGCGTGTCAGCCGATGACTTCGAAGAGCTGGTATGGCGTGGTGCACGTCTGTTGCGTCAGGCCGATTGCGTGAGCAACGGTTTTGCCGCCGTATTGCAGCAAGTCGACGCGCTGCCGCTGGGTGATGGCCTGTGGTGGCTGCACAGCGAGCAAACGGTCAAGCGCCCGGGGCTGGCGTTTGTGACCCCGGACAAACCGATGCGTTACCTGGGCCAGCCACTGAGCGGTCTGTTCTGCCTGGCCAGCCTGGGCGAAGCGCATCAGGCCTTGCTGGAGCGTTTGTGTGCGCTGCTGATTGCCGGCCGTGGTCACGAGCTGGGCCGTGCCACCAGCCGTCGTGCGGTGCTGGAAGTGCTGGGCGGCGAGCTGCCGGCTGACTGGCCGAGTGCCCGTATCACCCTGGCCAACGCCCACGGCCTGCATGCGCGCCCGGCCAAGGTCCTCGCACAGCTGGCCAAAAGTTTTGAAGGCGATATCCGCGTCAGAATCCTCGATGGCCAGGACTCGGCAGTCTCTGCCAAGAGCCTGAGCAAACTGCTGAGCCTGGGGGCACGTCGCGGTCAGGTGCTGGAGTTTGTCGCCGAGCCGAGCATTGCCAACGATGCCTTGCCCGCGCTGCTGGCTGCGGTGGAAGAGGGGTTGGGTGAAGAGGTCGAGCCTCTGCCGACCGTCACCGACGCGGTGCCCGGTGTGGCCGAAATCGCCACACTCATCACGGCCCCGGTTGCCGGTAGCGTGGTTCAGGCCATTGCGGCCTCGCCCGGTATTGCAATCGGCCCGGCCCACATTCAAGTGCTGCAAACCTTCGATTACCCGCTGCGTGGCGAGTCGTCCGCGGTTGAGCGCGAGCGCCTGAAAAATGCCCTGGGCGAGGTGCGCCAGGACATTGAAGGCCTGATTGCGCGCAGCCAGTCCAAGGCCATTCGCGAGATTTTCATCACCCACCAGGAAATGCTCGACGACCCGGAACTGACCGACGAAGTCGATTCGCGCCTCAAACAGGGCGAAAGTGCCGAAGCTGCGTGGATGTCGGTGATCGAGGCCGCAGCGCGCCAGCAAGAGTCCTTGCAGGATGCGCTGCTGGCCGAACGGGCCGCCGACCTGCGTGACATCGGCCGCCGCGTTTTGGCCCAGTTGTGTGGCGTTGAAACTCCGGCCGAACCCGACCTGCCTTATGTGCTGGTGATGGACGAAGTCGGGCCGTCGGATGTGGCGCGCCTTGATCCGGCGCGGGTTGCGGGTATTTTGACCGCCCGTGGCGGTGCCACTGCGCACAGCGCCATCGTCGCCCGCGCGCTGGGTATTCCGGCGCTGGTGGGTGCCGGCGAAGCGGTGCTGTTGCTGGCACCCGGCACTGAGCTGCTGATCGATGGCCAGCGTGGGCGTTTGCATGTTTCGCCGGATGCCGACGCGCTGCAGCGCGCCACGCAAGAGCGCGACAGCCGCGAACTGCGTTTGCTGGCCGCCTCCGCCCTGCGCCATGAACTGGCCGTGACCCTCGATGGCCACGCGGTCGAAGTGTTCGCCAATATCGGTGAAAGCAAAGGCGTGGCCGGTGCCGTCGAGCAGGGCGCCGAGGGCATTGGCCTGCTGCGCACGGAGCTGATTTTCATGGCCCATTCCCAGGTGCCGGACGAGGCCACTCAAGAGGCGGAATACCGCCGCGTACTCGACGGCCTGAATGGCCGGCCGCTGGTGGTTCGCACCCTGGACGTGGGCGGCGACAAACCGCTGCCGTACTGGCCGATCGAGAAAGAAGAAAACCCGTTTTTGGGCGTACGTGGCATTCGCCTTACGCTGCAACGTCCCCAGGTGATGGAAAGCCAGTTACGCGCGTTGCTGCGCTCGGCGGACAACCGCCCGCTGCGCATCATGTTCCCGATGGTGGGGAGCGTGGCCGAATGGCGGGCTGCCCGCGACATGACCGAGCGTCTGCGCCTGG
>JBILYW010000432.1:0-3939 GCA_044377555.1 Pseudomonas sp. | reverse complement strand
TTGTCAGCGGCAGCGGCCTGGCCTTTGCCGCCCTGGGCGACGGGCAAACCCCGGTCAATGTGTTCTGGGCACTGGGCAGTTTGCTCGGGCTCAATCTGATCCTGCTTCTGAGCTGGGGGTTGGGCCTGCTGTTTGCCGGCGAACATGGCGCCGGCCTGGGCCGCCTGTGGTTGTGGCTCAGCGAGAAATTCGCCCGCGACGCCAAGGCCGCACAATTGGCCCCCGCTTTATTGCTGTTGCTGCAACGGCGCAAACTCAATCGCTGGGCACTGGGTACTCTGGTCAACGGCCTGTGGCTGCTGGCGATGCTCAGCGCGCTGGTGATGATGCTGTTGCTGATGGCCACCCGGCGTTACGGCTTTATCTGGGAAACCACGATCCTGGGCGCCGACGTATTTGTCGCCGCCACCCGCGCCCTTGGCGCCCTGCCCAACTGGCTGGGTTTTGGCGTACCAACCGTGGAGATGATCCGCATCAGCAACGACAGCAGCCTCTACAACAACGAACTGGTGCGTCAGGCGTGGGCCGTCTGGCTGGTCGGTGTGGTGCTGATTTACGGCGTGATCCCGCGCCTGGTGCTGGCAGCCTTGTGCCTGTGGCGCTGGAAAACCGGGCGCAACGCGCTGCAACTGGACCTCAACCTGCCCGGCTACAGCCAGCTGCGCGAGCGCCTGATGCCCAGCAGCGAACGCCTGGGCGTCAACGACATTGCCCCCGAGCACTTGCCCAACGTACAGGCCGGGCACACGGATTTGCAGACCGATGGCGCGCTGATCGTGGCCATTGAACTGGACGACCAGCACCCGTGGCCGCCCAAATTGCCCGCCACGGTCAAAGACGCCGGCATTCTCGACAGCCGCGAGTCCCGGCAAAAACTGCTGGAGCAAATGACCCGCTTCCCGCCCGCGCGCCTGGCCATCGCCTGCGACCCTCGACGCTCACCGGATCGCGGCAGCCTGGCATTGATCGGCGAACTGGCGCGCAGTGCCAGCCAAACCCGCATCTGGCTGCTGCAAGCACCGCCCGGCCAGGCACTGGATGCCGATCGCCTGAGCGACTGGCACACCGCCCTGCAACAGCTGGGGCTACCCTTCGCTGCCAGTGCCCCCCTGAATTGGCTGGAGACTGGCCATGACTAAGCCACTGACGCTGGCCGTGGTCGGTCACACCAATGTCGGCAAAACCTCATTGCTGCGCACCTTGACCCGGGATGTCGGCTTTGGCGAGGTGTCCCATCGCCCCAGCACCACGCGCCATGTCGAAGGTGCACGGCTGTCGGTGAACGGCGAGCCGTTGCTGGAGCTGTACGACACGCCGGGGCTGGAAGACGCCATCGCCCTGCTCGACTACCTTGAACGCCTCGACCACCCCGGCGAACGCCTTGATGGGCCGGCACGGGTCGCGCGCTTTCTGGACGGCAGCGAGGCGCGCCAGCGCTTTGAGCAAGAAGCCAAGGTGCTGCGCCAGTTGCTGGCCTCGGACGCCGGCTTGTATGTAATCGACGCCCGCGAGCCGGTACTGGCCAAGTACCGCGACGAACTCAGCGTACTGGCCAGTTGCGGCAAACCGTTGCTGCCGGTGCTCAACTTTGTCAGCAGCCCGCAACACCGCGAGCCCGAATGGCGCGAGGCGCTGGCCCGCCTGGGTTTGCACGCGCTGGTGCGCTTTGACAGCGTGGCCCCGCCCGAAGACGGTGAGCGCCGCCTGTATGAAAGCCTGGCGCTGTTGCTGGAACATTCACGCGGGGCACTGCAACGACTGATTGCTGATCAGGAAGCCCAGCGCGAAGCCCGCAAGCACAGCGCATTGCGCCTGATCGCCGAACTGTTGATTGACTGCGCCGCATGTCGACGCAGCGTGGTCAGCGAAAAAGCCGCCGAACAGCAGGCCATCCAGCAACTGCGCGAAGCGATCCGCCAGCGTGAGCAACGCTGCGTTGAAGCCATGCTCAAACTGTATGGCTTTCGCACCAGCGACGCGGCGACCAGTGACTTGCCGCTGCTCGACGGCCGCTGGGGCGATGACTTGTTCAACCCCGAAACCCTCAAGCACCTGGGTGTGCGGGTCGGTGGCGGGATTGCCGCAGGCGCAGCAGCCGGGGCCGGTGTGGACTTGATGGTCGGCGGCCTGACATTGGGCGCCGCGGCCCTGGCCGGGGCGATTGCCGGAGGCGCACTGCAAACGGCACGCAGCTACGGCAGCCGCTTGCTGGGCAAGCTCAAGGGCCAGCGCGAATTAACGGTGGACGACAGCGTGCTGCGCTTGCTGGCCTTGCGCCAACGTCAATTGCTGCACGCACTGAATGCGCGAGGTCATGCGGCGGTGGAGAGCATCAAGGTCGCCACCCCGCAGGACAAGATCTGGCGCGAGGGCAAGTTGCCCGAAGCCCTGGGCAAGGCTCGGGCGCATCCGCAATGGTCGTCGCTTAACCCGCATCCGAAACTGAGCCAGGCTGAGCGTCAGGAACAGATCGAGTTGCTCGCCCGCCAGATCTGACCTTTTTTTGTGGGAGCGGGCTTGCTCGCGATGCAGGCGACGCGGTGTAACTGTTACACCACGGCGATCCGATCGCGAGCAAGCCCGCTCCCACAAGAAACGGTGCTTAAGCCTCTAACAGGCGTATGGCCTTGTCCTTGAGGATTTGCAGGTCGATCAGCGGCACGTGCATTTCCTTGGCCTGCTCATCCCAGCCCCGCATGCGCAGGCTCAGCTGGCACAGCGGGTCTTGCTCAAAGACATCCGCCTCGGCCTCGCTCATCACCCCGCCCTGATAACCCAGGGTGCGAATACTGGCTTCGCTCAACAGGTCGTAGTAACCCGGCTCGCGCAATGTGAGATAGCGCTTGGCCTGTACGTGGTACTCCACCAGCCTGGCCAGCCGCTCGCTGAAACCTGCACGACGCAGGTAGTTGGCGCCCTCCAACTCATGGCTGACCACGCCATAACCGCCCATGTTCTGCGCATCATTGACGCATAAGTGCCCAATATCGTGAAAGAAGGCGGCCAGTACCACTTCGTCGTCACAGCCCTCGGCCAACGCCAGCTGCGCCGCCTGGGACATGTGTTCAATCTGCGACACGGGTTCACCGATGTAATCGTCGGTACCGTATTGCTGATACAAACCAAACACGTCTTCAACCACTTGTTGGGCAAGCGTCATTACATGCACTCCAGCATCCGGGCGATATTGCCCTCGGCCATCGCCGGGCCCACGCTCATGCCCACCCCGGTGTGCATCAGTGCCGCATTCAGGCCGGGCGCCACTTCCAGCCAGCTGAACGGTTTGGCCCCTCGAGCACCATAGACGCCCTGCCAGCGTTCAACCACTTGCACTTCGCAGCCCAGGGTTTCTTCACACAGCTGGAGCATCCAGTTATCTACCTGTTCACCGTTGAACGGTGAAGGATCGCGACTGTAATCGTGAGAATCACCGACGATCAACTCACCATAAGGTGTTGGACTGATCAGCAAATGGATGCCGTGCCGGTCCAGGTGCGGGCTGTCGCGCAGGATCTCGGCCTGTACCTCTGCCGCTTCCGGCAGGTCGGCAAATGCACCGTAATGCACACAGCTCAGGCCGGTCATCAGCGCGTGTTGCAGCTGCAAATCGACCTTGGGCCGCACACGCAGCATTTGCAGACGGCAGATCTGTGGATTCAGTTTGGCCAGCGGCTCGGCCAGCAACGTCAGGTAATCGTGACCCGAACACACAATCACCTGCGCGCCCTTGAAGCTGCCCGCGGTGGTGTGCACCTGACCGGGCTCGACGTCGCGCACCAGAGTCGAAAAGTGAAACTCGACACCCAAATCCTGTCTCAGGTAATCGATCAGTGCCGGGATAGCTTCGCGGGAATAAACCTGCTGATCGTCCAGCCCGTGCAGCGCAGCACGGTGATGGCTGAACTGGCCGCCATAGAGGGTGTTCAGCTCCGCCCCACG
>JBILYW010000431.1:0-3950 GCA_044377555.1 Pseudomonas sp. | reverse complement strand
GCAGTAACGGTTGCTGGTCGGGCTGCTCCGTTTCAATCCCTTGCAACCGCAAGGTGCCGTAAGTCAGAGTGCCGGTTTTATCCACAACCAAAGACGTGAGATCCGCCAGCTCTTCCAGGAACGCCGAACTGCGGATCAAAATCCCGTGGCGGGCAGCCACGGCAATGCCGGCAATCGCCGTCGCCGGTGCCGACAGGACCAACGCGCAAGGGCACGCCGCCACCAACACAGCGAGCATCGCCTGTGCATCGTTGGTGATAAACCAGGTCACTGCCGCGATCATCAACACCAGCACCATGTAGCTGCCGGCGTAGCGCTCAAGCAAACGCGTGATCGGCGGTTTGGCGCGCTCGGCGTTTTGCATCAAGGCGATGACTTTACCCAGGGTCGACTCCTGGCCGGTGCGCGTGACTTCCACCCGCAACAAGCCATCAAGGTTGATCGCCCCGCCAAAGATCGGCTGACCGACACTGACTTCAAGGGGTACCGACTCACCGGTAATCGAAGCGGTGTCGAGGCTAGCCTGCCCCGCCAGCACCACACCATCGGCGGGTACCCGATCACCGGCGCGCACTTCTACCTGGTCACCGGTTTCAAGTGTGGCGTTGTCGACTTCCAGCAAACTGCCGTCGGCCAGAAACAGGCGCGCCTGACTGCGGGTCAGTTTGCCCAGTGCGTGGATCGCTTCTTGTGAACCGATCACGCTGCGCTCTTCCAGCACGTGGCCGAAGATCATGATGATCGGCAGCAGTGCCGCCGTCAGCAAATCCCCCGTGGCCCAGGCACCGAGCATGGCCAGAGCAATCAGCTGGTCAGTGATCCCATGCAGGCTCGGATAGCGCAGGCTGTACCAGGCCGAACGCATGACAGGCACGGCCACCAATAGAGAAGCGAAGCCAGGCAGCAACTGACTGACGCCGATTTGTGCGGGCATCAACCAGCGCCACACCAGCCCCAGACCCAACAAGCCCAGCGCCAGCATGGCCAGGGTCAGTTGGCGCGCGGCGCTGCGTTGCTCGGTACTGCTGAGCAGGCTGACGGTGGGTTGAGTGGCGGACGTACTCATTGTTCGGCTCCCTGAATAATCAGGCGGGAATCATCTTTGGGGTCAACGCTGGTGACTGAGCCGGCCTGGCTCAAAATCTTCGGCATGCGTTCGCGGTACAGACGCAACATGAGGCCCGGGTCATTACCGGCCTGCTGCACCTTGGCCAGGTTGATGATGGTGGACGTATCCGCCTGCGCCTTGGCCAGGCGTTCACTGGCTTGAGCCTGCGCCTGCCCTACACTGCGGTCGGCTTGTTGGGTGGCCGACTGGGTGACTTTGGCAGCTTCATTGCGGGCTGCGGCCACCGCTTGTTCGGCGTGCTGGCTGGCAGTCAGTACCGCGTTGAAGGCATTGACCGCAGGGCCCGGCAAACTGGATTGCACATCCACGCGCACCACTTCCAGGCCAAGGCTCTGGCCTGCTGCACTCAGGGCGGCAAGTTGCTGATTGATGCCCTGCACCAGATCACCGCGCAAACGCTCGCGGCGTTCGGCCGCCTGGCTGTCGCTGCCGATCAGTTCGGGACGCGCCACCAGGATCGTGTCCAGATCCCGTGCCGCCGTCAGGGCAACGGCGCTGCGGGTTACCAGACGGTCCAGCGCAGGCAATACGTGCTCACCTTGCAACACAAAGGCATAGGGTTCGGTGACGTTGTAAAACACCCGCACATCCAGTTGCACCACACCCGCGTCGCCGGTCAGCAGATACCCGGAACCGGCCAGAGCATCGTTGACCGGCGTGGCAAATGTCGCCACCCGGTCAGCCTGCAACGCGGCATCTGAGCGCATGAGGTTATTAATCCTGCGCTCACTTACGCGGTCCGCAGCAGGGACGATCACCACTTGCTCGAAGGGCCTTGGCCACGCCAGCAACAAGCCGGCATTTTGAATGCGATCCAGCGCGCCCATACGTAACACCACTGCACGATTTTGCGGATCGATCTGGCGCACGTTGGACCCCACCCACGCCACCGCCGCGAAAACCGTCACGGCATACAAGCCCAAAAATGCCAGGCGCCCGGCCTGCTGCCACGGGCTGCTTACCCCTTGTATCGCTTCGGGTTCCTGGTTCATGGCTGCGATCCGGCCTTGGCATCCAGCTTCGGCGGGCCGTCGACCAGTACTCGAAACGGCGCTGCATCGGTACGCAAAATAATTTTGGTGCCCGGGTTAACCATCGTGCCCAACGTATCGAGCGAGCGCAGTTCGTTGTACAGCTCAGGCGAACTGGCGTATGCCCGGCCATAAATCTGCGCCGCGTCGACCCGCGACTGGGCTTCAATACCGGCAGCCTTGATGCTGGCATCCGCCTGGAGAATCCGCGCATCGCGTTCGGCAGCCGAACGTATCTGCGCCGCTTCACGTTTGCCCACGGCGGTGCGTTCGGTGGCGATGGTCTCGCGCTCAGCGCGCATACGGTCAACGGTGGCCGTGAGCGTTACCGAGGGCAAGGTCAGCCGCTCTACACCCACTTGCAGCACACGTACCCCGTAGGTACTGAGCAGTTGCTGTTCGATCTGCTTGCGCAGTTGCGCTTCGAAGTCGGCAATTCTGACCAGGCTGGAGTCAGTGTTCACCAGGCTTGAGAGATCAAAACTGGCGGCCGTTGTTTCCAGTGCCGAGCCGACAAAGGTACGAATCTGCCGGGCAGCTTCGTCTGGCTGGTTCTGCACCGCACGCATGAATCGCTGCACATTCTCGGCGTCGGGCTGCACCTGCCAGACCACATAGGCCTGCACAATAATCCGCAAACCATCACGGGTGCCCACGTCTTGCAAACCGCTGGAGGTGGTGCGCAAACGCAGATCCACCGGCACGCTGACTTCAAAAGGTGCCGGCCAGCGCCAGCCCAGCCCCGGTTCAAGCAACACCCGGGCCGGGTTGCCAAAGCGGGTAATGACCGTCGCTTCACCGGAGCGGACTTGCACCAGGCTGGCAGCGGCGATGGCAAACAGCACCAGCAGCGCGGCCCAGCCCATGCGTCGCCATGGGAACGGGCTCGGCTCATGGTCGTCACCATGAGCGTGATGGCCGTGGTGTGAACAGCCATGATGATGGCTGCTGTGATCGTGAGACTGAGACAAAATAAGGGCTCCTTACTGAGCAGCTTTACGCGGCGCGACAGGATCGGCCGGCAGCGTGAAAGAACGCAGATCGAGGGTCGGCGCACTGCTGCCCCCGAGGCGATGGTCGAGGATCAGCAATCTGGCGTTGTTCAGTCCCAGGCTTAACTGACTCAAATACTGCTCAAGCAAAAATCCGTGGCCGGCGCTGGCGTAGGCTTTTTGTTCAGCGCCAAAACGCAGATCCGCCGTCTGTGCGGTAGCGTTCACTTCACGCGCCAATGCATGGGCCTGGTCCAGCGCAACACTGGCCTGCAATTGTGCAACGTTGATTTGTTCACTGGCGGCACCCCGCTCACGGGCAATCAAGGCCTGCGCACTGATTTGGGCAGCCTGGACACCGTGATACGCATTGGCCGCACCGGCCGGTGGATGAATGGCTTCAACCACGGTGGCAAGAATTTCGACTCCGCTGTCGAGCGCATCCAGATCGGCCTGGACGGCACAACCGATGTCATCGGCCAACGCACTGCGCTGCTCACCGAGCACACCATCGAGGGTGCGCGAGGCAAAGTCGTGGACCAGAATGCGACTTGCGGTACTGCGGATCAGCGTCGGGACGTCATTGCTGTGATAAGTCGCTGCAATGGCAGCACGGTCACTCAGGCCAATGCGGTACACAAAACGCACGTCCATGTTGACGATCTGAAAGCCCTGCCTGTCGCCGCTGTCGCTGGCAATCAACTGAGACTTGTCATTCACGTGGGTGGCGTCCCACAGCCGGTTGGCCGTAAGCGGTGGCAAGCCATCGGCAGGCGTGAGCAACGGATCGATGGCCGA
>JBILYW010000430.1:0-3962 GCA_044377555.1 Pseudomonas sp. | reverse complement strand
CCACAGGCAGGCGGGTTGATAAAAGTTGCAAAGGAAAAGCGGTCTTCGCCCTTGGGCACCGCCGGGCACTCGCGCACGCGGTGCTCAATCGCCCGGGCAGGCAACGGCAAACGACCACTGAGCGCTTCAAGGCATGCCCCAAAGTTGACGATAAAACACCCAGGCACAGGCGCGATGGACTGCCACTGACCACCGATAAAGGCTTCGAAGCCCGGTTGGCGGGTATAGAGCAGCGTCACAAAGCCGGTGTCCCTATGTTCGGCACAGCCTGGCAAACGACGCTCGGGGCGATAATGGCTGGCGGCAAACCAATGAGTGCCCTCACCCGTCACGGCGCCACCACTGATCCGATGCCACAGATGCTCCGCTACCCCAAGTTCCCATAGCGCTGCCTGAAAAATCACCTGTCCTACTGCATCCATTACCTGGGCCATCTGCACTACAGCACAGGGCAAACGCCCGGCCCATCGCGACTTGTCGACCAACAGATGCTCGGTTTGAAAGTGCTCACGGTCAAAGTAGATATCCGTTTGCTGGCGGAACCCTCCATAGTTCGTGTGATCTGTAGCGGGCAGATAAAACTCGCGACACAGCTTGATACCCGGTTCAAGATCCAAATACTCAGGCACTTTCAATAAAAACAAACCCTGTGCAATGGCGTCGCGCAAACTTCCATCTTTGTCAAATACAAGTTTGCCTTTAATAAGCGAGGCGCAATGCAGGTGAGCGTCAGGATAAATCATCAGGCATATCTCCCGAATAAAAAGTGCCTTGATAGATCTCCCGATCATTGTTATCGATTAGTTCCCGCGCATCACATACGCGCTGCAAACCCCGAACCGGACAATAATTAAAAATGCCCCTGTCACGAGGTAGAAAGTTACTGGAGCTGAAATGGCCGAAGCTGGAGCGATCTTTGGTTTGCCGTGCAACACGGTGCAGAATGGCCGCCACTGGGGAGTTGCAGCGGGCGGTTAACCATTCCATTGACAGGCCAAAGTTAATGACAAATTTATCAGGCGCACAGGGAACCCTTTCCCAACCATCAAACCGGTTAACCTCAAGCCCAGGTTGGGTAGTACGCAAAATCGTCAAAAAACCATCATCTTTGTGGGAGCTCAAACCCACTTCGGCCAATTGCGCACGATAATGGTTGAAGGTCAGGTGATAAGCGCCACCACCCTGGGAGCAGCTCCCCGTGGCCTGGGTCCATACCCGTGCAGGTATACCTGCGTAATCGAGTGCTGCGCAAAGAATCTGCCGGGACAATGCGGTCATTTTCTCTCCAGTATCAGCAACCTCGGCCGGGTAATGGCTGGCCCAAAACCTGCGCTCTAGCAAAAACTGTTCAATCTGGTCGACCCGCTCATGAAAACCCAGCAAACCGTCGCCAAACTGGCTGGCGGTAATGGACTTGAAATGCCCATATTCACTGGCATCGCCCCGGTAGAACTGATTAGCAAACTGGTCAGCCGCACCAACATCAAGTTCGGTAGGGATCTTGAGCAGAAACACACCGTCGGCAAAGGCTTGGTGTCGGTCCTGGTCGCTGGCAAAACTCAATCGGCGGCCCGTCATCCAGGCACACACCAAATCAGCGGTACAGCTTACGGGGCGGGTATCCACGCGCTTGTGGTAAACCGTGCTGTAGAGCTGATTCGCAGGGGCTTGCGCCCTAAAGCTGCGCATATTCAACGCCCTTTCACACACAGAGAAACGATGGTCAGTGCCTTGAGCTCTTCAGGCGCCAGAGGATGCAAACCTTGGGCGATCTCCGACAGGGTGCTGAACGACCCTGGGTAGATCATGACCGAGTGCCCCTGTTGTTGCAGGCAGGCAAAAATCGCAAACTCTTCAAGAAAATAATCCGCCGAAAACGCGACCTGCCGCGCCCATTCTGATGGCTCCAACAGATCGAATTTTTTGCGCAAGTAGTGCTCGGCAAAGCGTTTTACCGACTGATTGAACCGAGCATCCGTACGATAGAGCTGCAGGAGCTGGCGATGAAAATACTGATAGCCAACTTGCGCCTGAACCCCGTGACAGGTGAGAAAGCGAAACCGTGTGGCCGTACTGAAACGGTCAAATACCGGCTGGTTTTCCCGCATAAAACGCTCGCCCAACGCCAGTGCTGCAACCATCGCCACTGGCGGCTGCAAGTTATGCACTGATTGCAGGGTCAACCGATGAATACTGTCCCCGACCAGCACCGTACACTGCGCAAATCGCCGAGAAATCCACTCCAGAATTCCAGCCAGCTTCTGTGGGTAGAAGTGGCTATTTTCAAGGCTTATTCCAAGAAAACAACGACCTGACAGTTCAAACTCATTGCGCTTTGCAAGCGGTGACACCGAGGCTATCTTGGCTTTATATTTAAATGATCGCGCCTCAATAACACAGGCGGTCTGCAAAGCCGAATTATCACTTATATCAAATGACATACTTACTCCTTGTCAAAAAACTGACTAAAGGCAGGGTATCCATGCAGTTGATTAAATATCTAAGCGGGCAAGCAGGCGATAAACTTCTTATAAATAACGCCACTTGATTTATAGACAGGCATCCTAATCTGCACAACGTCTTACCATGTAAGGCTAAGCCCTGAATCTTGTACGAAATAACCTGCCAGAATTGAATGACTGACTTTCTCAATCAAGTCTCAGCCCCTACACTCGCTGTAGTTATTACCCTAAGGACGCTCCATGAAACGCAGCCTGACCGTCATCGCCCTTATCGTCGCCACCCTCGCAGGCGGCGGGGTCTGGTACGTGCAAAGCAAGCTGCCCGAGCGCCAGGGCCAGGCCGCGCTGGATGGGCTGCAAGGGGTGGTCACAGTGCGTTATGACGAGCGCGGGGTGCCACATATTCGCGCAGGCAATCAGGCTGACATGTACCGCGCCCTTGGGTATGTGCAGGCGCAAGACCGGCTGTTTCAGATGGAAATCATGCGTCGCCTGGCCCGGGGCGAGCTGGCCGAAGTGCTGGGGCCCAAGCTGGTCGATACCGACAAACTGTTTCGCAGCCTGCGCATTCGCGAGCGGGCGGCCAGTTACCTGAACGAGCTGGATCAGCAGTCTGCGGCCTTTGTGGCCTTGCAGGCGTATCTGGACGGAATCAATCAGTACCAGGCCACCCGCGCCAGACCCGTGGAGTTCGACCTGCTGGGCATCACGCCACGGCCCTTTACCGCGGAAGACACCATCAGCGTTGCCGGTTACATGGCCTACAGCTTTGCCGCAGCCTTTCGTACTGAGCCGCTGATGACATACGTACGCGATCAATTGGGCAGCGACTACCTGAAAATCTTTGACCTCAACTGGCAACCCCAAGGCGTACTGGCCCCGGCACTGGCCGCCCGCGACTGGCAAACCCTGGGCGAGCTGGCCCGACTCAGCGACCAGGCTCTGAGCCGGGCCGGCTTGCCGCAGTTTGAAGGCAGCAACGCGTGGGCGGTGTCGGGCACACGGACGCAAAGTGGCAAACCGTTGCTGGCGGGCGACCCGCATATCCGCTTTTCAGCGCCATCGGTGTGGTACGAAGCCCAGCTTTCGGCGCCCGATTTTGAGCTTTATGGTTACCATCAGGCGCTGGTGCCGTTTGCCTTTCTGGGCAACAACCGCGACTTTGGCTGGAGCCTGACCATGTTCCAGAACGACGATCTGGACCTGATCGCCGAGAAGACCAACCCCGACAACCCGAATCAGGTCTGGTACCACGGCCAGTGGGTCGACATGGCCCGCACCGAGCAGCAGATTGCGGTCAAGGGCGAAGCACCGGTGACGCTCACCCTGCGTCAATCGCCCCACGGGCCGATCATCAACGATGTGCTGGGCGCCACGGCGGGCAGCACCCCGATCGCCATGTGGTGGGGCTTTCTGGAGACCAAAAACCCGATCCTCGAAGGTTTCTATCAACTCAACCGCGCGGACAGCTTGAGCAAGGCCCGCACAGCCGCCACGTAT
>JBILYW010000429.1:0-3963 GCA_044377555.1 Pseudomonas sp. | reverse complement strand
CGCCCGACCCGAACATTGCGGGCAACTCGCTGCAAGTGGGCGAGCAGTCCTCCAGCGGCCTGGAAACCAGCCTGGACCTGCAACTGCCCAACCGCTGGCAGCTCCAGGCCAACGCGGCCATCGTGCGTGCGCAGTACGACAAGTTCGATGACGAAGGCGTGTCACGCAAAGGCAACCGCCCCACCGACGTCCCGCGCCGCACTGCCAACCTGTGGCTGAGCAAGGCCGTTACCGATGACGTGAATGCCGGCGCCGGTGTGCGCTATGTCGACTCGCGGTATGCCGACATTGCCAACAGCGTCGAGGTGCCGAGCTACACCGTGGTCGACGCCACCGTGAGCTGGAAAGCCCTGCCAAAAACCACCCTGGGGCTGCGCCTGAACAATTTGTTCAACCGCCAGTACGCCGTAAGCCAATACAATGGCGGCCAGCAATGGATCATGGGCGAGCCGCGATCGTTTTTCGTGACCGCTGATTACGCCTTTTAACCCTGTGGGAGCGGGCTTGCTCGCGATGCAGACGGCGCGGTCTGTCAGACAGACTGCGGCGATGCCATCGCGAGCAAGCCCGCTCCCACGCAATAGAAACGCACCGGATTTTTATGACCCGCCTCACCCTCACTCAACTCGCCTGGACCCCTCTGGGCCACGGCCACTGTCATCACCAGTTCCAGCTGCGTGATGCCAACCTGCATGTGGCCGCAGGTGAATTCGTGGGGCTGATCGGGCCTAACGGCAGCGGTAAAACCAGCCTGCTGCGCTGTGCCTATCGCTTCAGCAAACCAGAGTCGGGCGAGGTCCACCTCGACGCCCATAACCTCTGGCAACAATCGCCGCGCTGGTGCGCCCGGCGCATCGCCGTGGTGTTGCAGGAGTTCCCCGACGCCTTTGGCCTGACCGTCGACGAAGTGGTCGCCATGGGCCGTACTCCGCACAAAGGCCTGTTCGACGGCGACACCGAAGCCGACCGCCAACTGGCCAGAAACGCTCTCCAGTCCGTCGGCCTGCACGGCTTTGAAGACCACGCCTTCGCCACCCTCTCGGGGGGCGAAAAACAGCGGGTGATCCTGGCCCGCGCCCTGACCCAGCAACCCGACCTGCTGATTCTCGACGAGCCGACCAACCACCTCGACCCGCGCTATCAGCTGGAGTTGCTGCAACTGGTCAAGCGCCTGAAGATCGGCACCCTGGCCAGCATCCACGACCTCAATCTGGCCGCCGCCTTCTGCGACCGGCTGTACGTGATCGACCACGGCAGGATCATCGCCAGCGGCACCCCGCGCGAGGTGCTGACCGTCGAGCTGCTGCGCGATGTATTCGGGGTCGCGGCATTGATCGACGACCATCCGCTGTCCGGCTACCCACGCATTACCTGGATAACCCAACCATGAACCTGATCCGCCTCGCCCTCTGCCTCAGCGTCCTGTTCGGCTCCCAGCTGGCCCTGGCTGACGCCACGCAGTACCCACTGACGATCAAGAGCTGCAACCGCGACGTGACCTTCAACCAGGCGCCCAGGCACGCGGTCAGCCACGACATCAACATGACCCAGATGATGCTCGCCCTGGGCCTCAAGCCGCACATGGTCGGCTACAGCGGCATCAGTGGCTGGAAGGCGGTGACGCCCGAAATGAAAGCCATCCTCGACGGACTGCCGGAACTGGCGAGCAAATACCCCTCGGTTGAAACCCTGCTCAACGCCGACGTCGACTTCTTCTTCGCCGGCTGGGATTACGGCATGCGCGTGGGCGGCGACCTCACGCCGCAAACCCTGACCCCGCTGGGCATCAACGTGTACGAGCTGACCGAGTCCTGCGCGTTCGTGATGAAGCGCCCTGCGGCCAGCATGGAGGACACCTACAACGACCTGCGCAACCTGGGCAAAATCTTCGACGTGCAAGACCGCGCCACGGCATTGATCGCGCAAATGCAGCAAAAAATCGCCGACGTTCAAAAGACCCTGCCCGCCGCACGCCCACGGGTTTTTTTGTATGACAGCGGCGAAGACCGCGCCATGACGTCGGGCAAACTGGGCATCCCCCACGCCCTGATCGAAGCCGCAGGCGGCAACGACATTCTCGGCGACATCGACGCCAGCTGGACCCGCATCAACTGGGAGACCGTGGTCGAGCGCAACCCGCAGGTCATCGTGATCGTCGACTACAGCGAAGTCACGGCCGAGCAAAAACAGCGCTTCCTTGAAACCAGTCCGGCGCTGCAATCGGTGGACGCGATCCGCAACAAGCGCTTTATCGTCATCCCCTACGTGCAGGCCACGCCGGGCATCGACAACGTTCTGGCCATCGAAACCATGGCCCAAGGGTTCCACCCACAATGATTGCCCGTCGCTACGCCTTGTTACTGATCGGCCTCGGCGCACTGCTGCTGGTGTCGTGCGTGGTGTCGCTGGGCTTTGGCCCGGCGCGGGTGCCGGTGGACGTGGTGTGGCACATTTTGCTGAACAAGCTGTTTGGCATTGGCGAGGTGAGCTGGAGCGCAGGCCAGGAACATATCGTGTGGCTGATCCGCGTGCCGCGCATGCTGCTCGGGGCCCTGGTCGGAGCCGGACTGGCCCTCATCGGCGCGGTGCTGCAAGCCGTGACCCGCAACCCGCTGGCCGACCCGCACTTGCTCGGCGTCACCAGCGGCGCCACCCTGGGCGCGGTGATCGTGGTGTTGCACGTGGGCGAAATCGTCGGCCTGCTGACCCTGCCCATCGCTGCATTTATCGGCGCCTTGCTGAGCATGCTGCTGGTACTGGCCATCGCCAGCCGTCATGGTCGACTGGACAGTGACCGCCTGCTGCTGTGCGGGGTAGCGGTGTCCTTTGTGATGATGGCCGTGGCCAACACCCTGCTGTTTCTGGGCGACCATCGCGCCAGCTCCGCCGTGCTGTTCTGGATGCTCGGCGGCCTGGGGCTGGCGCGCTGGGAACTGCTGGCGATCCCCAGTGCCAGCGTCCTGCTGGGGCTAGTCCTGTTGCTGGGCATGGCCCGCCCGCTTAACGCGCTGATGGCGGGCGAGCAGACCGCCGTGACCCTGGGCCTGAATGCGCGCAATGTACGGCTGCGGGTATTTTTGATCGCCTCGCTGATGACCGGCGTGCTGGTGGCCATCAGCGGTTCGATTGGCTTTGTCGGCCTGATGATCCCCCACATCGCCCGCCGTCTGGTGGGGGCTGAACACCGGCGGTTGCTGCCGGTATCGGCGTTGCTGGGCAGTGTGTTCCTGGTGTGGGTCGATGTGGCCGCCCGCACACTGATTGCTCCCGAGGACTTGCCCATTGGCGTCGCCACGGCAGCCATTGGCGGCCTGTTTTTTATTGGCCTGATGCGCAAGCGTTAAAGCTCGTCGTGCCAGGGGTCAAGCGGGCCACCGGTTGGCGGGGGGGCGGGCGCTTGCGCTTGGTCGGGAGCATCCCAATCGAACTCATCGGCAATGGCGTCGGTACGAATCGTAAAGTCGCTGGCGACAACTCCCCGCTCAAGCCAGGTCTTGCTCTCGAGCAGCACGCGCAGCCCGCCTGAGTTGAGTACCTGGGCCAATATATCGCTGGGTCTGGCGCCGGCTTTTCGGGTGGGCTGGCTATTTTCGGCAAAGTAGCCTTCGTAGGTGTAATTCGCGCCACTGACGTATTCGCACAGGCGATCGTTGGCCGTTTTATTACCGCGCCAGTACCGCAACAGCGCACCGTCATTGGTTGACAGGTAAATAAAGTCAAACCCCGTCCCTACGCGCTCCAGGGTGCGCGTGGCGTAGCAAATATCGACGGGCCAGAACATGTTCTTGAGCAGATTGGTTTCGACCGGGCTCTGCGCCGACAGCGCCCTGACATCCCGGGAAAAATGCAGGCTGGCCACCGAATACTCCGCAGGAAATACAGGGATGGGGTGCAACTGGCCGTCAACATGCTTGTGGGTAAACAAAAAGGTTTCAGGGGCATTGGCCAGCTCCGTGCCCACGC
>JBILYW010000427.1:0-3969 GCA_044377555.1 Pseudomonas sp. | reverse complement strand
CGGTACGTGACAAGGCGTTGCTGGACAAATTGGTGCCGTAAGCCAATGCGCAACAGTAAAAATCCCGGCCAGGTGCCGGGATTTTTTATGGGCAACATAACCACCCTTGTGGGAGCGGGCTTGCCCGCGATGGCATCGCCGTGGTCATGCAGGCAGACCGCGCCGCCTGCATCGCGAGCAAGCCCGCTCCCACAGGAATTACTGGATCTGGTCAGGCTTGACGATCACCCAGTTCTTGTCCGCCGTCACCGGCAACCCCTCCTTGGCTTGCGCCGCTGCGTTCTTGGCCATCATGCCTTCCAGCTGCGCCATGTATTTATCCTTGCGGTTGACCCACAGGTGAATCCCGCCCTTGGCCACGTCCACCCCGTGGAACAGCATGTAACCGTCGCTGGATGGCGTATCACCACCCACCAGCACCGGTTTCTTCCACTGATCGATATACGTCAGGATCGCCGCCTGCTTGCCTGCCATCCATGTCGCCGGGGTCCACAGGTAAGGCGTCAGCTCCAGCCCCAGGTTGGCCTTTTCGTTGTAGGTACCGGCGCTGATCTGTTTACGGGCAGTGGTCAACTCACCGGTTTTACGGTCCTTGAGCAAGGTGGTCACGCCGATCACGTTCTGCGGTTTGACGTTGTAGCCGTACTTGGGGTCCGCCGCGACCATACGCACCAGTTCTTCCGAGGCGGCGGTCATCACGTAGACCTCGATGCCGTTTTCCATCAGCTTGTTGAACAGCTCGACCTGGCCGGTAAACACCTTGGGCGGCTGCACCTCGGAGCTCTTGACCACATCGCCCTCAAAGTAAGTCACCGGCACCGGCTTGCCCGACGCCATCAACTCGTCCACATGACCTTTGAGCTGTTGCAGGGTAAAACCGGAAAATACCTGGGCCACCCACGGGTAGCAGACCATGTCGTCGACTTCACACAGACGGTAGTAGTAGCTGAACAGGCTTTCCTTGTGGTCGGCGGTGTCCTTGAACGGGATCAGCTTGAGTGACGGGTCGAGGCTCTCGCGGGTGATCAGGCCCTTGTTTTCCATAAAGGGCAGCAACGCTTCTTCCAGATCGTTGCGATAGCTGGTGTTGTCCATGTCGAAGACCGCGAAGTTACCCTTGTTCGCGTTGGCGGCGATCATGGCCTCCAGTTGTTTGGCCTGGTCCGCGGGCCAATGCTTCAAATCGGTGGCCAACGCTTGGCCGGTCAAGCCTATACACAGGGTCGCAGCGATCAACTTCGTGGTCAGATTCATCAGCTATGCTCCTCGTCAAAGGCATCGACGCTAGCAAAATCAGGTGACAGTTTTCACTTCGACACGACCGCTACCGTCCTGATAGCGGCACGGGCTTATGCCCAAAACAAAGGTAGTCATTCCACAACGGTATATTTCCAGCTATATCAACCTGTTAGCATTTCCGGTTCGAAATTGTTACATCCTAAGACTGGTACAAGTCGCCCCTCGGAGCTTTCATGAATTTCCCGCTGATCCTCAATCTGCTGGTGTTCCTCGCGTTGCTGTTCGGCTTGTCGCTGACCCGCCACACCGCGTGGAGCCTGGCGAAAAAAGTCTTGCTGGCGCTGGTTCTCGGCGTGGTCTTCGGCCTGTGCCTGCACATGACCTACGGGGCAGACAGCCCTACGCTGAAAACCTCCATCGGCTGGTTCGATCTGGTCGGCAGCGGCTACGTGCAATTGCTGCAAATGATCGTTATCCCGCTGGTCTTCGCATCGATCCTGAGCGCCGTAGCCCGTCTGCATAACGCTTCGTCGCTGGGCAAGATCAGCTTTCTGACCATCGGCACGCTGCTGTTCACCACCATGATCGCAGCGCTGGTGGGCATCGGCCTGACCAACCTGTTCGGCCTGACCGCCGATGGCCTGGTGGCCGGCGTGGCTGAAATGAGCCGTCTGCAAGTGATCCAGAGCGATTACGCGGGCAAGGTTTCGGACCTGAACGTGCCGCAGCTGCTGCTGTCGTTTATCCCGCAAAACCCGTTTGCCGATCTGGCCCGGGCCAAGCCGACGTCGATCATCAGCGTGGTGATTTTCGCTGCATTCCTGGGTATCGCTGCACTCCAGCTGTTCAAGGACGAACCGGAAAAAGGCGGCAAGATCCTGAGTGCCATCGACACCCTGCAAGCCTGGGTGATGCGTCTGGTGCGCCTGGTGATGAAGCTGACCCCATACGGCGTGCTGGCCCTGATGACCAAAGTGGTCGCCATGTCCAACCTGCAAGACATCATCAAGCTGGGCAGCTTTGTGGTGGTGTCCTACATCGGCCTGGCGCTGATGTTTGTGATCCACGGCGTGATCGTGTCGGTGTCCGGGGTTAACCCGCTGCGCTTTTTCCGCAAGGTATGGCCGGTGCTGACCTTCGCCTTCACCAGCCGTTCGAGCGCCGCCAGCATCCCGTTGAGCATCGAAGCGCAAACCCGACGTCTGGGGATTCCGTCTTCCATTGCCAGCTTTGCTGCCTCGTTTGGCGCCACCATTGGCCAGAACGGCTGTGCCGGTCTGTACCCGGCGATGCTGGCCGTGATGGTTGCCCCGACCGTGGGCATCAACCCGCTGGACCCGATGTGGATCGCAACGCTGGTAGCCATTGTGACGCTGAGCTCGGTGGGCGTGGCCGGTGTGGGTGGTGGTGCAACCTTCGCGGCACTGATCGTGCTGCCGGCCATGGGCTTGCCGGTGTCGCTGGTGGCGCTGCTGATTTCGGTCGAGCCGTTGATCGACATGGGCCGCACGGCGCTGAACGTCAGCGGTTCGATGGTGGCCGGTACGGTGACCAGCCAGATCCTGAACCAGACCGACAAGGCCATTCTGGCTGAAGACGATCATGGTGATCTGGCGCACGCTTAATACCTGACTGACCCCGCGCCCACTCATGTGGGAGCGGGCTTGCTCGCGATTCAGGCAACGCGGTTTGTCTGTACCAACGCGGTGATGCAATCGCGAGCAAGCCCGCTCCCACAGAGTAATGGCTTGCCTTTAAGCCCTTTCCCACACTTCAAAGCTGAACGCCGGCTTGCCATCCGCCGCCCCGTGCGGCTCTTCTGACACCAGCCTCCATTGCGCCTGATCAAACTCAGGAAACCACGCATCGCCTTCCGGGCTCAGGCCCACCCGCGTCAGGTACAACCGGTCGGCATCCGCCAGGCCCTGGGTGTACAGCTGCGCGCCGCCAATCAACATCACTTCGCTGACGCCCTGCTCCTGTGCCCACTCTTGCGCGCGCTCAACGGCGGCCTCAAGGGAGGCAAACACCTCGGCACCTTCGAGCTGCAAGTCGGTCTGACGACTGACCACCAGGTTCAAGCGACCCGGCAACGGGCGGCCCAGCGAATCCCAGGTCTTGCGACCCATGATGATCGGCTTGCCCAGGGTAGTGGCCTTGAAATATTTGAAATCCGCCGGCAAATGCCACGGCATGCTGTTGTCGACGCCGATCACGCGGTTTTCACCGAGCGCTGCGATCAGGCTAAGGGGGAGTGATTTTTTCATGGCGCCGAGGATACCAGAGCCAACTGCACCGGCAGTACCCCGTGCGACGTAACAGCGGTTATGCTCCCAGAGTCTATTGAATGGAATGTCGCGTGACTCAACTTTCCCCATTGCAACGCCTCTGGCTGACCGAAACCGTACGCCTGCGCGAAGAACACGCCGGGCCGCTGGAAGACATGGAAGCCAATCGCCGGGCCCGAACCACGGGCGGCGACTTATCCACACGCCTGCAGAACCGCGCCCTGTGGCTGGCCGAGCGCGATGGCCTGCTCGCAGCCATGCAGCACTGGCTGCAAGGTGCACGCCTGGCGCTGCTGGTGCTGGCCATCGTGGCGATTGTCAGCGGCAGCGGCCTGGCCTTTGCCGCCCTGGGCGACGGGCAAACCCCGGTCAATGTGTTCTGGGCACTGGGCAGTTTGCTCGGGCTCAATCTGATCCTGCTTCTGAGCTGGGGGTTGGGCCT
>JBILYW010000428.1:0-3969 GCA_044377555.1 Pseudomonas sp. | reverse complement strand
TGAGCTCGTGGGTCAGTTGGCGAACTTGCGGGTAATGCAGCACATGGGCCTGATTGTGCAAACTGGCGACCTGAAACTGACTGTCGGCACACAGTTGCTGATAGGTCTGGAACTCACGAAACCGATTGACGTGAACCTGGCCATCGACTGCCCGCCAACTGTCACGCAACTCGCTCAGGGTGCCCACGCACAAACTGGCAAATGCCAGCACCCCGCCAGGCTTGAGCACGCGATGAGCCTCGCTCAGCACGGCCCTGAAGTCGGCACACCATTGCAGCGCCAGGCTGGAGAAAATCACATCGCAGCTGTTCGATTGCAGCGGCAGGCTTTCGGCATCACCGGCGATGAAATGCTGCGCCCCCCCCAAAGGCCGGGCGTAAGCCAGCATGCCTTCGGCGATGTCCAGCGCCAGCCCCTGGCTGTGGCCAAAACGCTGGCCCAGCACGCGACTGAAATAGCCCGTGCCACTTCCCAGGTCCAGCCAGCGTTGCGGGGCCAGACCCACTGGCAAACGGGCAATCAGTTCGTGGCCAACGTCACGTTGCAACTCGGCAACGCTGTCGTAACTGGACGCCGCACGGGAAAACGAAACTGCGACTTGACGCTTGTCCGGCAAGCTGGCCGCAAGCATCGCAACACTTAAATCATTCATCACCCAACTCGTGTAAAAAAGCCTGGATCGCCGCCGCCAATTCGTGGGGGGCTTCCAGTAAAAATGCATGACAGGCCTGTTCAATCAGACCCACTTCGACATCGGGTAATAACGCCAGCACATCGGTCGCTGCCTGCACCGGCACCAGCTCATCCTGCCCGGCAAACAGATGCAGTTGCGGCCCGCCAAACGCCTGCAACGCTGCACGGGTGTCCAGCTTGCCAAGCACTTCAAGGCCCGCCAGCAGCGTGTCCGGCTGAGCTTTCGGTGCCCCGCCCAGAAGCAGGCCGGCCAGTGCGCGAGGCTCAATCGAGCCTTTGCTGCACAGCAGACAAAAACGCTTCAGGGTCGTGTTAGGTGCATCGCGAAAGCCGTTGAGAAACGGTTCAAACGTGGAAGCCGGCATGGCGCTGGGCCAATCCTCGCGGCTGACAAAGCTGGGGTTGCTGGCCAACGTCACCAGCCCGCAACAACGATCCCCCCGACGTGCGGCCAACTCGCTGGCGAGCATCCCGCCCAGCGACCAGCCACCCAGCCAGACGTCGTCGGGCAAGGTCGAATCGAGTTCATCGAGCCAGTCTTCAAGGTCCGCCGACAACAGCACCGGCAGCGGTTCGATTTCGACCCGCAGGTGCTCGTCCAGCGCGCGCAATGCCTCGGCCAAGGGCTCCAGAGGGGAAAGCCCCAGGCCCCAGCCCGGCAGCAAAATCAAACGATCACGCATGGTCTAACTCCATCGTGCGCCAACAGTCGTCGAGTGCATTTAACAATAGCTGCACCTGCGCCTCTGTGTGGGCAGCCGACAAGGTCACACGCAAACGGGCACTGCCTGCGGGCACCGTTGGCGGACGGATCGCGGTCACCAGCAAGCCGCGCTCGCGCAACATCTGCGACAAGCGCACAGCCCGGCCACTGTCGCCAATCATGATCGGCTGGATCGGGGTGAAGCTGTCCATCAACTGCAGGCCGATCTGCTCGGCGCCACGACGAAATTGACCCACCAGGGTGTTCAGATGCTCACGTCGCCAGTGTTCGGTGCGCAACAGCTCAAGGCTTTTCAAGGTCGCGCAGGCCAGGGCAGGCGGCTGGCTGGTGGTGTAGATGTAAGGCCGGGCGAACTGGATCAGGCTTTCGATCAGCTCTTCGCTGCCCGCCACGAAGGCACCGCTGGTGCCAAAGGCCTTGCCCAGCGTACCGACCAGCACCGGCACATCCTGCGCGCTCAACCCGAAGTGCTCGACAATGCCGCCACCCTTGGCGCCCAGCGGGCCGAAACCGTGGGCATCATCCACCATCAACCAGGCGCCCCTGGCCCTGGCTTCACGGGCCAGCGCTGGCAGGTCGGCCAGGTCGCCGTCCATGCTGAACACACCATCGGTGACCACCAGCGTATTGCCGCAGGCCTTCTCCAGGCGCCGGGCCAGACTGGTCGCGTCGTTATGCAGATAGCGATTGAACCGGGCCCCGCTCAACAACCCCGCATCCAGCAGCGAGGCATGGTTCAGACGGTCTTCGAGCACCGTATCGCCCTGGCCCACCAGCGCCGTGACGGCACCCAGGTTGGCCATGTAACCGTTGCTGAACAACAGCGCTCGCGGGCGGCCGGTGAACTCGGCCAGCGCTTCTTCCAGGGCGTGATGCGGGGTGCTGTGGCCAATGACCAGATGCGACGCCCCGCCGCCCACACCCCAGCGCGACGCCCCGGCCTGCCAGGCTTCGATCACCTGCGGGTGATTGGCCAGGCCCAGATAGTCGTTGTTGCAAAAGGCCAGCAGCGGCTGGCCGTCGACCACTACTTGCGGGCCTTGCGGGCTTTCAAGCAGCGGGCGTTGACGATACAGATTATCGGCACGGCGAGCGGCCAGGCGGGCGCTTAAATCAAAAGACATGTTGACCATAATCCCTTGTAGCCGCTGCCGCAGGCTGCGATGGGCAGCGAAACGGCCCCGGCTTCGGTAAAGCGAAGGTCTTGCAGGCCCGTCGCAGCCTGCGGCAGCGGCTACAGGTCTGCGCAGGTGTTAAACCGCAGCGTTATAGAACTGCTCGCTGGATTTCTGATCTCTCAGCGCGTGCTCGATAACCGCCTGATGCACTTCGTCGGCGTGCTCTTCCCGGGCTTCGGGCAGGATGCCCAGGCGCGCAAATAACTGCATGTCCTTGTCAGCCTGAGGGTTGGCCGTGGTCAGCAGTTTGTCACCATAGAAAATCGAGTTGGCCCCGGCAAAGAACGCCAGCGCCTGCATTTGTTCGTTCATCGCCTCACGCCCGGCCGACAGACGAACATGGCTCAAAGGCATCATGATCCGCGCCACCGCCAGCATGCGAATGAAATCAAACGGGTCGATGTCTTCGGCGTTTTCCATCGGTGTACCGGCCACTTTCACCAGCATGTTGATCGGTACCGACTCCGGGTGCTCCGGCAGGTTGGCCAGCTGGATCAGCAGATTGGCGCGGTCATCCAGCGACTCGCCCATGCCCAGAATGCCGCCGGAGCAGATCTTCATCCCGCTGTCGCGCACGTAGCTCAGGGTTTGCAGGCGTTCGCTGTACGTTCGGGTAGTGATGATGCTGGTGTAAAACTCAGGCGAGGTGTCGAGGTTGTGGTTGTAGTAATCGAGACCGGCGTGGGCCAGCGCAGCGGTTTGATCCTGATCCAGCTTGCCCAGGGTCATGCAGGTTTCCAGGCCCATGGCCTTCACCCCTTTGACCATTTCCAGCACATAAGGCATGTCTTTGGCAGACGGGTGCTTCCAGGCCGCGCCCATGCAAAAACGGGTGGCGCCGATGGCCTTGGCCCGCTGCGCCTCTTCCAGCACCTTTTGCACCTGCATCAACTTCTCTTTGGCCAGGCCGGTGTTGTAGTGGCCCGACTGCGGACAATATTTGCAATCTTCCGGGCAGGCACCGGTCTTGATCGACAACAGCGTCGAAACCTGTACCCGGTTGGCATCGAAATGCTTGCGGTGAACGGTCTGCGCGTCGAAAAGCAGGTCATTGAAAGGCTGGGTAAACATCGCCCGGACCTCGGCTAAAGACCAATCATGTCGCAAGTTGGCAAGGCTGCTGGCGCTCATCGGCGTTTCTCTTGTTTATGCTTTGACTTGAACCCGAGGCAAACACCTCAGATACGGCACGGATGTCGGCATGTTTAAGGATGTGACATGAACTGTCAACCACAATGGATTAAGCAGGTTTACATCTGGTTATTAAATAACCAATCGTGTTTATTGTGCGATGAGCGCTGCTGCACAGCACGCCCCCTGTGCGTCGCCTGCGAGCTGGAGTTGCCGTGGCTGGGTGACCGTTGCCAGCGCTGC
>JBILYW010000426.1:0-3982 GCA_044377555.1 Pseudomonas sp. | reverse complement strand
GCGCAGCGCTTGAAGGTTACGCCTTCGCCACGGATCGCCCGCATGCGCGGTCAGGCCTGGGCCAGCACCGACTATCGCCAGAGCCCCCGTTGGCTGGTGGCGATGGGTGCACTCAAAGACGCTCAACTAATTGATTAAGGGCAGGACTCAATGACGGTTTACGCAATTATCGGTGGTACGGGCCTGACTCAGCTTGAAGGGTTGACCATCAGCCGTTCGCTGGCCCTGGATACGCCTTACGGCCCGACTTCGGCAGATATCCAGATCGGTGAGTTTGGCGGGCGCGAAGTGTTGTTTCTGGCGCGTCATGGCCACCCGCACCGTGTGCCGCCGCATCAGGTCAACTACCGCGCCAACCTGTGGGCATTGAAGCAGGCCGGGGCCGAGGCGATCCTGGCGGTCAATGCTGTTGGCGGGATTCATATGGCAATGGGCACGGGGCATTTCTGTGTGCCGCATCAACTGATCGACTACACCAGTGGTCGTGAACACACCTTTTTCGCCGGTGATCTGGAGCATGTGACCCACATTGACTTCAGCTATCCCTACACCGAGTCGTTGCGTGAGCAGTTGATCGGCGCACTGGCGGCAGAGGGTTGCTCCTACAGCAGCCACGGCGTGTATGCGGCAACTCAAGGCCCGCGTCTTGAGACGGTGGCTGAAATCGCCCGCCTTGAGCGCGACGGGTGCGACATCGTGGGCATGACCGGTATGCCGGAGGCGGCGCTGGCCCGTGAGCTGGAGCTGGATTACGCGTGCCTGGCGCTGGTGGTCAACCCGGCTGCGGGCAAGTCGAGTGCCATCATTACCATGGCTGAAATCGAGCAGGCGCTGCATGACGGCATGGGCAAGGTAAAGGCGACTTTGGCCCGGGTGCTGGCGGGCTGATTTTCAGAGAGTCTGTGGGAGCCAGCTCCCACACGAGTGTTGTGTAACCTTCAGCGCTTTTCGGTCTTGGGCGGCAGCGGCGCAAACAGGGCGTCGATGTCGTCGTCCTGCAGTTTCCAGTCTCCGGCTATTCGGCCATCCAGAATCCCCGCCGCTAAATCCGATTTTTCCTGCTGCAAGTGCTGGATTTTCTCTTCCACGGTGCCGCGGGCAATCATCTTGTACACAAACACCGGTTTTTCCTGGCCAATGCGGTAGGCGCGGTCGGTGGCCTGGTTTTCGGCTGCCGGGTTCCACCATGGATCGTAGTGAATCACGGTGTCGGCTTCGGTCAGGTTCAAACCAACGCCGCCCGCCTTGAGGCTGATCAGGAAGATTTGCAGCGTCCCGCTCTGGAAATCCTTGACCGGCGTGCGGCGGTCGCGGGTTTGCCCGGTCAGGATGGCATAGCGCACCTTGCGTTTTTTCAGTTCGATTTCGATCAGCCCGAGCATCGAGGTGAACTGCGAAAACAGCAAAATGCGCCGACCTTCGGCAAAAAGCTCATCGAGCATCAGCATCAAGCTGTCGAGCTTGCCCGAGGTGCTGCCTTTTTTGGGCGGGGTGTCGCTGACCAGTCGCAGGTCGCAACACACCTGACGCAGCTTGAGCAGGGCTTCGAGGATGATGATCTGGCTGCGCCCGACACCTTTGCGGGTGATTTCGTCGCGTACTTTCCTGTCCATCGCCAGACGCATGGTTTCGTACACGTCGCGCTGCGCCTCGTTGAGGTCGACCCAATGGATGATCTCGGTCTTGGGCGGCAATTCGGTAGCGACTTGCTCTTTGGTACGGCGCAGTAAAAACGGTTTGATCCGTGCGTTGAGGTGCTGCAGGCGTTCGTCGCTGCCCTGGCGTTCGATGGGCACCCGGTAGTCGCGGTTGAAGGCTTTGACGTCGCCCAGCCAGCCCGGAAGCAGGAAGTGGAACAATGACCACAGCTCGCCCAGGTGATTTTCCAGCGGGGTGCCGCTCAGGCACAGGCGTTGGCGAGCAACCAGCTCGCAGGCCGCCTGGGTGGCCTTGCTGTTGGGGTTCTTGATGTACTGCGCTTCGTCCAGCACCAGCATGTGCAGGGGGATTTTGGCCAGGTGATCGATGTCCTTGGGCAGCAGGGCGTAGGTGGTCAGGATCACGTCATAGTCGTTGATATGTTCAAAGTGCTTTTTACGGGTGGCGCCATACAGGGCCAGCACTTTGAGTTGCGGGGTAAAGTGGGCCGCCTCGTCGAGCCAGTTGGGGATCAGGCTGGTGGGCATGACCACCATGGCCGGTCGATCGAGGCGCCCGGCATTTTTTTCGCACAGGATATGCGCCAGGGTTTGCAGGGTTTTACCCAGGCCCATGTCGTCGGCAAGAATCCCGCCGACTTCAAGCTGGCGCAGGGACTGCATCCAGCTCAGCCCTTCGAGCTGGTAGGGCCGCAGGTTGGCGTTGAGCCCTTCGGGGGGCTGGATGCTGAAGTCCTTGATGTCACGCAGCCGCTGGGCGAAGCCGCGGATGTGCTCGCCACCTTCCCAGCGCAAGGGCAGGGCATCCAGTGCGTTAAGGCGTGGTGCGTCGGCGCTTTTGATCCGCAGTGTGGTGGCGTCGGGCTCACCCAGGTAAAACTCGTCCAGGGTGGCGAGCACCGGTTTCAGTCGGCCGTAAGGCAGGGCCACTTGTAGTGGGCCCTGGCCGCTGTTGGCCGTGGCCGGGATGTTCACCAGGATCAGTTCGTCATCGCGGCGGCGGGCGAGTTTTTCCGGGTTGAGCATGTCGCTGTGGGAACGCATCAGGTTCAGCAGTATGGGCAACAGGCTCAGGTGCTGGCCGTTGACGATAATTCCCAGCTCAAGGTCGAACCAGTCGCGTTCCGGGGCTTCATCGACAGTGGCGTACCAGTCTTCAACCGGGGTCAGGTCAAAGCCGAAACCTTCATCGATCTGCAGCTCCCAGCCCTTTTCACGCAGGCCTGACATCTGGTTGAGCGTGAAGTTGAGCCAGGCACTGTCATTGACCAGTTCAAACAGCTCGCCGGCACTTTCGGGCAGGGCCTTGCTCTGGCGGGTGGCTATCTTGAACCCCAGGCTGCGCAGTTGTTCGCGGTAGAGGTTTTCAACCTCCGGCTGGCGTTTGATCCGCAGTGTCTGGTGCTCCTGACGCAGCAGGATATCCGCGTTCTTTTGCCCGCTGACGTACTGGCCCAGGTAGTTGAACGACAAGGCGGCGCGGTGCTGGATATAGCGTTGCATCTTGCCGTTGCGCGGTTCGAAGGCGCTGAACTCGGCACTGGCCAGCCACAGGCGCGGTACCGGTCGTACATCTTCGACCAGTTGCTCGGGCAGGTTGGCGGGGCGGCGTGAGTCGAGCACGGCCTGGAGTTTTTCCAGAAGCTCGGCGTCCTGGGCAGCGGCAGGGTAGTTCAAGGTTTCTTCAATCTTCAGCAAGACGGCAGCAGTGTGTTTGCAGTTGGTGCGCACCGGGCAGGTACAGGTCGCGTCCACCAGAAGCAGGGTGCCTTTGGCGGACTCGCGCAGGTGAATGGTCTGGCGGTAAGTGTTCTCGCCTGAGCCCTGGCAGCTGGCGGTGATCATGCTATCGCCGATCTGGACGAGTCTGACGCGGTTTTCCTTGGCGTAGCGGCGGCCACGCTCAAGGCTTTGCTCTTTAAATCGACTGACCCACGTTGGCGCAAGGGGCTTGGTCAGTTGTGGGGTCAGGCTCACAGGCATGGGGATTTCATTTCATGGTCATCCTCAAGACTTCGGCGTCAGACGCTCAAACAGCGCCTCAATGGTATTGAAGCGTTCTTCCGGGCGCTCCATGGGCACCATGAACTTGAACAGGGTCGCCCCTTCGAATTTGTAGCGGTTGGGCTGGCCCTGAATCAACTTGATCAGCACCATCGGATCAACCGGGGTATCGGCCGCGAACTCGATCCGCCCGCCTTGTGGGCCGGCATCGACCTTTTTGATCCCCAGTTGCTCGGCCTGCAATTTGAGCAGGGTAATGCGCACCAGATTCTTGGTTGGCTCAGGGAGCAGGCCAAAGCGGTCGATCATCTCGACCTGCA
>JBILYW010000425.1:0-3986 GCA_044377555.1 Pseudomonas sp. | reverse complement strand
CTTCAGTGGTGGGTACGCGCCCCTGGGCCGTGACCATGGCATGGAAGTGACTGCGCTGCATCAGGTTGTAAGCCAGACGCGGCGGCGAAATAAACCAGCCCCTGCGCTCCTCGCGATACACCAGCCCTTGGGCTTCCAGCTGCAACAACGCCTCGCGCACCGTGACGCGGGTCGTGGCAAACAACTCGCTGAGTTTGCGCTCAGCCGGCAACTGACTGCCGCACGTCAACAGGCCGTGCTCAATCTGCTCTTGTAGCGTGCGACTGATTGCCGTTACCGCCTTGGGTGCACCTACTCGCATCAACGTTACCTGGCTGGACTAGTCCAGCACCAAATGTGGGCAGGCATGACCGCTGAAACAGTCATTCCTTGAGCCTGCCAGCCTAGGCAGAACATATGACTGTTCGATGACAGGGACCGCGCCCCATGCAGCCCAAAAGCAGCCATAGGCCTTGCCGGACGGGGCCTGCGCGATGGTCTACGCTTATCTGGAATCCTCACGCTGGCCCGCGATATCCCCTGCACAAGTAATGCCGACATTAAAGTGTCATCTGCCGGGCTTAAATTGGCTCAGGTATTGCTGACCTAGACCAACCCACCGCAAAAAAGCAATAAAACCCAGCGTTGAAAACGCCCAAGGAGCTTCGGATGAAACAGTTTTTCCTCGCATCACTGTTAGGTTCAAGCATTGCCCTGTGCACGTCGGCCATGGCCGCCGATGTCGATTTAAAAGCCCTGGAAGCCGCCGCCAGGGCTGAAGGCGCGGTCAACAGCGTCGGCATGCCCGATGACTGGGCCAACTGGAAAGGCACCTGGGCTGACCTGAACAAGCTCTATGGCCTCAAGCACATCGATACCGACATGAGCTCGGCGCAGGAAGTGGCCAAGTTTGCCGCTGAAAAAGACAACGCCAGTGCCGACATCGGTGACGTGGGCGCAGCCTTCGGCCCGATTGCCGTGGCCAAGGGCGTGACCCAGCCGTACAAGCCAACCACCTGGGACCAGATCCCTGACTGGGCCAAGGACAAGGACGGTAACTGGGCGCTGGCCTACACCGGCACCATCGCGTTTATCGTCAACAAGAAGCTGCTGCATGGCTCTGAAGTTCCGACCAAGTGGGCTGATCTGAAGTCCGGCAAATACAAGGTTTCCATCGGTGACGTGAGCACCGCTGCACAGGCTACCAACGGTGTGCTGGCGGCTGCCCTGGCCAATGGCGGCAGCGAAAAGAACATCCAGCCTGCCCTGCTGATGTTTGCTGACATTGCCAAGCAAGGTCGTTTGTCACTGGCCAACCCGACCATCTCCACCATGGAGAAAGGTGAAGTGGAGGTCGGCGTTGTCTGGGACTTCAACGGCCTGAGCTACAAAGCCAAAATGGTCAACCCGGATGACTACGTGGTGCTGATCCCGTCCGACGGTTCGGTGATCTCGGGTTACACCACCATCATCAACAAATACGCCAAGCACCCGAACGCCGCCAAACTGACCCGCGAATTCATCTTCAGCGATGCCGGGCAAACCAACCTGGCGCGCGGCAATGCGCGGCCGATTCGTGCTGAGCACTTGAAGCTGCCGGATGACGTTCAAGCCAAGCTGCTCTCCAACGACCAGTACAAAAATGTAACCCCTATCAAAGACGCAGACGCCTGGGAAAAAACCTCCAAGGCCTTGCCACAGCTGTGGCAGGAAGAAGTCATCATCAATATGCAGTAACCCTTACCGCTCCTGGTCCCTGTGGGACCGGGCCTGCTCGCGATACATACATCCGGTGTTTCAGGTCCATCACGCCGATAGCATCGCGAGCAAGCCCGCTCCCACCATCCATGCGCTGTACCAGCGGAGTCGCCGTACATGAAACACAACGTCATTCTGGTCGTACTTGACGGGCTCAACTACGAGGTGGCCCGTCATGCCATGGGGCATTTACAGGCCTATGTCGGTGCTGAACGCGCCGCGCTGTACAAACTCACGTGTGAGTTGCCGGCGCTGTCGCGCCCGCTCTACGAATGCATCCTCACCGGCGTGCCGCCGATTGAAAGCGGCATCGTGCACAACAATGTTTCGCGACTGTCCAACCAGCGCAGCGTGTTCCATTACGCCCGTGATGGCGGGCTGAGTACCGCAGCAGCGGCCTATCACTGGGTCAGCGAACTGTATAACCGCTCACCTTTTATAATCCCCCGTGACCGCCACACCCTGGCGCCAGACCTGCCGATTCAATACGGGCATTTCTACTGGAACGATCACTACCCCGATTCCCACCTGTTCGCCGACGCCGAAAGCCTGCGCCTGGCGCACGCACCCGATTTCTTACTGGTCCACCCCATGAACATCGACGATGCCGGGCACAAGCATGGCCTCGACACACCGCAATACCGCAACAGCGCACGCTCGGCCGACATCATCCTGGCCGATTACCTGCAAGGCTGGCTGGACGCCGGCTATCAAGTGCTGGTGACGGCCGATCACGGCATGAACAACGATCGCTCGCACAACGGCCTGCTACCCGAAGAACGTGAAGTCCCGCTGTTCGTCATGGGCGACGCCTTCAGCCTCAACCCGGATGTCACGCCAAAACAGACAGAGCTGTGTGGCACCATCTGCGAGCTGCTCGGTGTGGCCCACGACAAACCGCTGTGCCGTGACCTGTTGAGACCTGCACCATGAGCCGTGGTAAATGGCTGGCGCTGCTGTGCCTGGTGCCCTTCGCGGTATTTTTTATCGTGTTTCAGATCGCACCGCTGGTGTGGGTACTGATTCACAGCGTGCAATCCGAAGAAAGCGGCTGGGGCCTGGCCAACTTCATCAAAATCTTCAACTCCAAATTCTATTTGCAGGCGATCCAGCACAGCCTGGAGATCAGCTTCTGGTCCAGCCTGTTCGGCATCGTGATCGCCATATTGGGCAGTTACTCTCTGCGCAAGGTGGACTCGCGGTTGCGCAATTTTGTGAACGCGTTCGCCAACATGACCAGCAACTTCTCCGGCGTGCCGCTGGCCTTTGCGTTCATCATTTTGCTGGGCTTCAACGGCAGCATCACGATCATGCTCAAACAGGCGGGGATCATTCAGGACTTCAACCTGTATTCCAAAACCGGCCTGATCATCCTGTACACCTACTTCCAGATTCCCCTCGGGGTTCTGCTGCTTTACCCGGCCTTTGATGCCTTGCGCGAAGACTGGCGTGACTCTGCCTCATTGCTGGGTGCCAACAGTTGGCAGTTCTGGCGCCATATCGGCCTGCCGGTACTCACCCCGGCCCTGCTCGGCACGTTCGTGATCCTGCTGGCCAACGCCCTGGGCGCCTACGCCACGGTGTATGCATTAACCACCGGCAATTTCAACGTACTGCCGATCCGTATTGCCGCGATGGTGTCGGGCGATATCAGCCTGGACCCGAACATGGCCAGTGCCCTGGCGGTGATTCTGGTGGGGTTGATGACCCTGGTCACCCTGGTGCATCAGTGGCTGTTAAAGAGGAGCTACCATGTCGCGCGCTGAAACCACATCCCCCAGCGTTTACCACCGCAGCGTGGTCTGGCTGCTGTTTCTGATTTTGCTGCTGCCCCTGCTGGGCACGCTGATTTACTCCATCTCCAGCAGCTGGTCCGCCACCATCCTGCCCAGCGGCTTCACCTTCAAGTGGTATGGCCAACTGTGGAACGACCCGCGCTTTCTGGCCGCTTTCGGCCAGTCGTTGCTGGTCTGCGTCGCCGCACTGGTGTTGTCGGTGATCCTGATTTTGCCGTTGCTGTTTGTGGTGCATTACCACTTCCCCAAGCTCGATGCGCTGATGAACATCCTGATCCTGCTGCCGTTCGCCGTGCCGCCGGTGGTGTCATCGGTAGGCCTGCTGCAGCTCTATGGTTCCGGCCCGCTGCAAATGGTCGGTACGCCATGGATTCTGATCGGCTGCTACTTCACCGTCGCGCTGCCCTTCATGTACCGGGCGATCACCAACAACCTGCAAGCGATCAACCTGCG
>JBILYW010000424.1:0-3989 GCA_044377555.1 Pseudomonas sp. | reverse complement strand
CGCTTACTGCTCTGAGTCTATTTCCTCTCCTAAATCTCCGTTATGTAAGGGTTTTCCTGTGGGTCGCTCCTTGACGGTGTGGTGGGCGCATTCCTATAGTGTGCATAAGTGGTGGAAAGTGGCATAAAGTGGGTTTTCTAAGCGTAAAACGCTAATATTTGGAGAAGCGCACAGTGTTTCGCGGAGCCAATGCAATCAGTCTCGATGCCAAGGGCCGACTCGCAATGCCGAGCCGGTACCGTGACGAGCTGATTTCGCGTAGTTCCGGGCAACTGATCGTGACCATTGATGCGGTAGATCCCTGCTTGTGTGTGTACCCGCTGGACGAGTGGGAATTGATTGAAACCAAGCTACGGGCGTTGCCTTCGTTGCGTGAAGAGAACCGCCGCTTGCAGCGTCTGTTGATTGGTAATGCCGTCGATCTTGAGCTCGATGGCAGTGGTCGATTTCTGGTGCCGCCGCGTTTGCGTGAATATGCCAAATTGGATAAACGCGCGATGTTGGTTGGCCAGCTAAACAAGTTTCAACTGTGGGACGAGGATGCCTGGGAAGCTGTTTCTGCCGCTGACCTTGCAGCCATTCAACAACCGGGCGCCATGCCTGAAGAACTGCGTGATTTAATCCTGTGACTATAGATAGCGGCTTCAACCACATCACCGTACTGCTCGACGAAGCCGTAGAGGCTCTCGCCGTACGTCCTGATGGATGCTATCTGGATGGCACCTTCGGTCGCGGCGGACATAGCCGCCTGATACTCCAGAAGCTTGGTCCCGAGGGTCGTTTACTCGGGTTTGACAAAGATCCCCAGGCAATTGCCACCGGGCAAGCGCTAGCGGCCGAAGACGGCCGCTTTGTTATTGTGCAACGCAGCTTTGCTGAAATGGGATCCGAAATTGCCGAGCGCGGTCTGGCCGGTAAAGTCAGCGGTGTGCTGCTCGATCTGGGCGTTTCGTCGCCACAGCTCGACGACCCGGAGCGCGGCTTCAGCTTCATGAATGACGGCCCGCTGGACATGCGTATGAACCCGGACAGCGGTATCAGCGCTGCCGAGTTCGTCAATACCGCCTCCCGTGAAGAAATTGCCCGCGTCTTCAAGGAATATGGCGAAGAACGTTTTTCCGGGCGCATGGCGCGCGCTGTTGTAGAGCGTCGTGACATCAAACCGTTCGAGCGCACGGCTGATCTGGCTGAAGTGCTGAAAGTGGCCAACCCTGCCTGGGAGAAGGGCAAACACCCGGCAACCCGTACGTTCCAGGGCCTGCGCATTCACGTCAACAACGAACTGGGCGATCTTGAGGCCGGCCTTGAGGCTGCGCTGGAATCGCTGGAAGTGGGCGGCCGTCTGGTCGTGATCAGCTTTCACTCCCTTGAAGACCGCATGGTCAAACTGTTCATGCGCAAGCTGGTCAAGGGCGAACCCGACAACCTGCCTCGTGGGCTGCCTGTGCAGCACGTGGCTTTTGTGCCGAAAATCAAGATTCATGGCAAGGCCCAGACTGCTTCCGATGAGGAACTCAAGGCCAATCCGCGCTCGCGCAGCGCTGTCATGCGCGTCGCGGAGAAGCTTCGTTGAACAAGCTCTTCGCCAAGCCACTTCCCGGCGGAAGCTTTTTCATGCTGCTCCTGTTTCTTGGTGTGCTGGTTTCGGCCGTGGGCGTTTCTTACAGCGCGCACTGGAACCGGCAATTGCTCAACACCCTGTACGGGGAGTTGAGCGTGCGCGACAAGGCGCAGGCAGAGTGGGGCCGCTTGATCCTCGAGCAAAGCACCTGGACTGCCCATAGCCGCATCGAAACCCTGGCCAGCGAACAACTGAAAATGCGCATTCCGGGCGCAGCAGAAGTTCGAATGGTGGCGCCATGATCAAACTCGAAGGCGCACTCTACCCGTGGCGTTTTCGTGTGGTGCTGGCATTGCTGGCACTGCTGGTAGGTGCGATCGCGTGCCAGATCGTTTATCTGCAAGTGATCGACCATGACTTCCTCAAGGGCCAGGGCGATGCACGCAGCTTGCGTCACATCCCGATTCCTGCGCACCGCGGCCTGATTACCGACCGCAATGGCGAACCCCTGGCCGTGAGCACTCCGGTGACCACCCTGTGGGCCAATGCCAAAGAAATGCAGGTTGCCAAGGACCGTTGGCCCGCACTGGCGCACGCGCTTGGGCAAGACCCCAAAGTGCTGACGGCGCGCCTGGAACAGCAAGCCAATAAAGAATTCATCTACTTGGTCCGTGGCTTGACGCCTGAGCAGGGTCAGGTGGTGCTCGACCTGAAAGTGCCAGGTGTATACGGCATTGAAGAGTTCCGCCGTTTTTACCCTGCCGGTGAAGTAACGGCCCACATGGTCGGCTTTACCGATATTGACGATAAAGGTCGTGAAGGCGTCGAGCTGGCCTATGACGAGTGGCTGGCCGGGGTACCGGGCAAGCGGCAGGTCATCAAGGATCGGCGCGGGCGTCTGATCAAAGACGTGCAAGTGACCAAAAACGCCAAGGCAGGGAAGACCTTGGCGTTGTCGATTGACCTGCGCCTGCAGTATCTGGCCAACCGCGAGCTGCGCAATGCGCTGGTCGAGAACGGGGCCAAGGCCGGCAGCCTGGTGATCATGGACGTGAAGACCGGCGAGATTCTGGCCATGGTCAACCAGCCGACCTACAACCCGAACAATCGTCGCAACCTGCAGCCGGCGATGATGCGTAACCGCGCCATGATCGATGTGTTCGAGCCAGGTTCGACGGTCAAGCCGATCTCAATGAGCGCGGCGCTGGAAAGCGGACGCTGGAAACCCACCGACAAGGTCGAGGTGTACCCGGGCACATTGCAACTGGGCAAATACACCATTCGTGACGTATCGCGTTCCGAAGGTCCGATCCTCGACCTGACCGGCATCCTGATCAACTCCAGTAACGTGGGTATGAGCAAGGTGGCCTTCGACATCGGCGGCGAAGCCATTTTCCGCCAGATGGCGAAAATGGGCCTGGGTCAGGACACCGGGCTGGGGTTCCCGGGCGAACGTGTCGGCAACCTGCCCAACTACCGCGAGTGGCGCAAGGCCGAAACCGCGACCCTGTCTTACGGCTACGGTGTTTCCGTCACCGCGATTCAGCTGGTTCATGCGTTCTCGGCATTGGCCAACAACGGCAAGCTTGCCCCGCTGACCCTGCTTAAAGCAGACAAGCCGGCCGAGGCTGCCCAGGTCATGCCTGAGCAAGTGGCCAAAACCGTTCAGGGCATGCTCCAGGAAGTTATCGAAAACCCGCGTGGTGTATGGCGTGCCAAGGTGCCGGCGTACCACGTCGGAGGCAAGTCGGGTACTGCGCGTAAAACCTCGTCCGGCGGTGTGAAGGGTTATGCGGTGAACTCCTACCGCTCCCTGTTCGCGGGCTTTGGCCCCATGAGCGACCCGCGTTACGCGATCGTTGTAGTCATCGATGAGCCGAGCAAGGCGGGCTACTTCGGTGGTCTGGTATCTGCCCCGGTATTTAGCAAAGTCATGTCCGGCACTTTGCGCCTGATGAACGTGACCCCGGATAACCTGCCGACGGCAGCGGAGCAACAAGCGGCAGCAACTGCTGCTGCAGCCAAAGGAGGGCGTGGCTAATGTCCTTGAGCCTGAACAAGATTTTCCCTCACGCCGGTCACGATCTGCTGATTCGTGAGCTGACCCTCGACAGCCGTAACGTGCGCGCAGGTGATTTGTTCCTTGCCGTGCCTGGCGGCAAGCTTGATGGTCGTGAACATATTGCTGACGCGCTCAAGCGCGGCGCTGCTGCCGTGGCCTATGAAGTGGATGGTGCCTCGGTGCTGCCTATTACCGATGTGCCGCTGATTCCGGTAAAAGGCCTGGCGGCCCAGTTGTCCGACATTGCCGGGCGCTTTTATGGCGAACCGAGCCACCACCTGAACCTGGTCGGCGTGACCGGCACCAACGGTAAAACCAGCGTTACTCAGCTGGTGGCCCAGGCGCTGGACCTGCTGGGTCAGCACT
>JBILYW010000033.1:0-11899 GCA_044377555.1 Pseudomonas sp. | reverse complement strand
CCCGCATTCGCTTATCAGCCTTTTTGTGACGAGCCCCTGGACGTGCTGATCCCGGCGGATCACCCACTGGCAGAAGGGCCCAGCGTGCGCCTTGAACAATTGGCCGACACGCCCTTTTTGCTCTATCAGCGCAGCTTTGTGCTTAACGAGCGCGTGCTCAAGGCCTGCCAGCAAGCAGGCTTTACTCCCAAGGAAGGGGGGCGCAGTGGCCAGGCAGATTTTTTGGTGGCGCTGGTGGCCGCAGGCCAGGGCGTGGTGTTGCTGCCCAGCGTAGTTGCCCGCGCACTGGAGCGCCCCGGCGTGGTTCGCTTAAAGCTTGTTGCCCCGGACTACCTGCGCTGGGATATTGCGTTTATCTGGCGCGACGGCGCGTATCTGTCACGGGCAGCTCAAGCCTGGCTGGAGCTGCTGCGTGAACGCCCGGTTACTGGTTCAGGGCTTTGATCAAGTCTGCAACCCATGGCTCGGAATCTTCTTCCGGGGTCACCGTGACGCTGGAATCCAGACGCAGCATCGGCAGCACTTCACGCACTCCCAGCTCTGCAAACAGCTCGCGCATCTGCTCGCCACCGCCACAGAAGGTGTCGCCGTAGCTTTCGTCACCCAGCGCGATCACCGCACCTGGCAAGCCCCGCCAGGCAGCAGGCAACTGATCACGAATGGCGCTGTAGAGCGGCACAAGATTGTCCGGCAACTCGCCCATGCCTGTGGTTGAAGTCACGGCCAGAAAAGCCTCAGGGCCAAACGCCTGAATATCGGCCAGACTTGCGCGGGTATTGAGCAAAACCTCAAACCCGGCATCGGTGAGCAGTTGCTTGGCATTGCGGGCGACTTCTTCAGCGGTGCCGTACACCGAGCCGGAAAGGATGGCGACTTTCATCAATCTGATCCTGTAACTGACTAAAAGGCCGGGATATTAACAGGTCTGGCAGCGATGCCTTACCATGCGCCACTCTGCACGCCTTTCTGGAGAACCACACTATGATCAACGCTCGCTTGTTACAACGCATGGTGGACGCGTCCCAGGACGGCATTGTGGTCGCCGAGCAAGAGGGCGACGACAACATTCTGATTTATGTGAACAACGCCTTTGAAGCCCTCACCGGCTACAGCCGCGACGATATCCTGTATCAGGACTGCCGTTTTTTGCAGGCCGGCGACCGCGACCAGCGTGGCCTGCAGCTGATCCGCGAAGCCATTGCCAGCGGTCAGCCAACCCGCCAGGTACTGCGCAACTACCGTAAGGACGGCACGCACTTCTGGAATGAGCTGTCGATCACGCCGGTGTTCAACGAAAGCGACCAGCTGACGTACTTCATTGGTGTGCAAAAGGATGTCACCCAACAGGTCAAAGCCGAGCAGCGGGTCGCTCAGCTCGAAGCCCAGCTGGCCGTGGTAGAGGCCGAACTGCAGGCGCTCAAGGCGACGAGCGGATCAAACAAAATGTAAAAACTGCTGTCTGAAATTCATTAACACGACTTTTCAGACCTTTTTTGAGCCCCACCCTCCATGTCACACGATTCCCTTTTGACTCAGGACGAGCTGGATTTCATCCAAACGATGCACCAGAACCCGCTGTTGAACAGGCGGGATGCGTCGTCCAGCCTGATGGTCAACGGGGTGTCGCAAATCCGTGATTTGCTGACACGGCTGGCTGCCCACGAGCAAGTCACGATCCTGGCGCAATTTGACAACCAGCAGATGAGTTTTCCGCTGCGCCTGGTGGAAGACGAGTTCCACGCCCAGCATCTGCAACTGGGGGTTCCAAGCATCTTCGAAGACGGTCCAAAGGCCCGCCCCTGGCGCCTGACGCTGACCGAGCCGGTGCCACTGGAGAACATCCGGGGCAAGGCCGGGCACCTGTGGGTCACCGAAATGTCGTTCAAGGGGGTACTGGTCGAGATGCGGAGCGACAGCCAGCCACCCCGCCAGTTTGCACAGTGGTTCAGCCCCGACGGATATGAGCGGATTGCCCTGCGCGGCACCCTCGAGCGCAAGACCGAGCTGGGGTTGTACGCCTACCGCCTGAACCAGCGGGACAAGGGCGAAACCGAGCGGCTGCGCCAGTACATCCTGCAACAACACCGCCTGGCACATCCAAGCCTGCACGTCTGAGACCGGTCAGTTGCCCAGGGTTGCCTTGAGATCGGCGTCCAGCCGCTGGTTCATCAGCCGGGCCTCGCTGCCCAGGCAAGCAATGGAAGATTCGGCCAGCGCCTCTTGCGCCAGGTTTGCCCCCTCCCCCGCCAACGCCACCGAGCAGCTCAAGGTTTGCGCCAGCCGCATAAGCCTGCGCTGGTGAGCCGTACCCAGCGCATGATTGGCAAACAGCACAACCGCCTGGGGCTCAAGCTTCTGGCAAATCAGCGACAGCTCATCCAATGGCTGACCGATTGCCAGCACCCTGACCACCCGCTCATTACGGGTCAACAGCAAGCCCGCCACCAGCAGTTCCAGCTCGCGACACAACTCGGGCACCGCCACCACGATCACACACTGCCGGTCACCCGCCGCCTGCAATTGCAGGCGATGCTGCACCCGCCCGCGCAAAAATCCATCCAGCATCAACCATTCGCTGGTGCGACCAAAAACATCCTGATTTCTGAGCAACTGCTGCCACAGCGGCAGGAAAATCCCCTGAAATACGACTTCTGCCGGGTAGCTGGAAAAAATCTGCCCATACAGGCGCTCCAGCTCCGGTTCGTTGAATGCCGTGAGGGCGTTGCCGATTCGGGTTTGCCAGTCGCCATATTCACTGGCAACGGGCGGCGGGCTGTCGGCAGGCACGGTGTTCGCGAGTAATTGCGCGACTTTGCTGACGGCAACCCCACGCTCAAGCCAGCCCATGACCCGGCGAATCGCCTCAATATCGGTCGCTGAGTACAGGCGATGCCCACTTTCGGTGCGTTTTGGTTCGATCAAACCATAACGCCGCTCCCAGGCGCGCAGGGTCACCGGGTTGATACCCGTGAGCCGGGCCACTTCCCGGATCGGGTAGAGGCCTTGGCAATCATCAGCCTGTGTAATGGGCTCAGCTTCAGTAATCACGGGCATTGGGAGGGCACAAGTTGCAGTAGATGGGCGCATTCTACGCTCCATTTCCCATGAGCGCCCCCGCTCCCGCAGCAGCTGCCGAAGGCTGCTACGGGAGCGGGGGCGCTGCACTCAGGAACGATATTTGCTTGTTTTTCATCACACAGCCCACCACCCCGGCGCTGTGTTTTGTGTCTGCCCTACCCGGGCAGCATTAGCCTCATGGAGATACACAATGTCTACCGCCCCTGTCACGTTGATGGTCGCGCGCCGTGTTGCCAAAGGCCGCTATCAGGAATTGATCGCCTGGCTGCATGAAGGCGAACAGTTAGCCACGGACTTTCCCGGCTACCTGGGCTCCGGCGTACTGGCCCCGCCTCCGGGCGACGACGAGTTTCAAATCATTTTCCGCTTTGCCGACGAATCCACGCTGCACGCCTGGGAGCACTCCGTGTCGCGCAAGGCCTGGTTACTGCGCGGCAGCGACTTGTTCGCCGATCCTTCGGAACACCGCGTCAAAGGAATCGACGGCTGGTTTGGCGCCGCCGGGCAGCGGCCGCCACGCTGGAAGCAAGCAGTTGCCATCTGGCTGGCCTTCTTCCCCGTGTCGTTGCTGTTCAATTTTGTGTGCGCCCCCTTACTGGCAGAGTTGAGCCTGTTACCACGGGTTCTGGTCAGCACCCTGGCCCTGACGCCCCTGATGGTTTACCTGTTTATCCCGTTGTCGACCCACTGGCTGGCAGCCTGGCTGCACAGCACGCCAAACAAACCTTTGCGCAGCACCATCGCGACTCAGCGCAACTAAACTCGGGCTTGGGCGTTACGTCGCGGACGCTGGTATAGTTTTGCCATTGCGCCGCGACTGTTTCCGGCTTTCCTGCACCGAGCCTGTCATGCCCACTTCTTCTGCTCCGATCCTGATCACTGGTGCCGGCCAACGCATCGGCCTGCATTGTGCGCAGCAACTGCTGGCAGACGGCTACCCGGTAATTTTCACCTATCGCAGCGAAAAGCCCGGCGTGCAAACCCTGCGAGATCTGGGCGCTACCGGGTTGTTTGCCGATTTCTCGACCGAAGCCGGCATTCTCGATTTCATTCAGCGCCTTGAAAAGCACACCGACAGCCTGCGGGCGATTGTCCACAACGCCTCGGCCTGGCTGGCAGAAACGCCAGAAACACAAACCGGCGCCTTCATGCAAATGTTCAGCGTGCACATGCTTGCGCCATACCTGATCAACCTGCATTGCAGCGAGTTGCTCAAGCGTTCGAACCCGGCGGATATCGTACATATCAGTGACGACGTGACGCGCAAGGGCAGTAGCAAGCACATTGCCTATTGCGCCACCAAAGCCGGGCTCGAAAGCCTGACCCTGTCATTCGCAGCTAAACTGGCGCCACGAATCAAGGTCAACGGTATCGCCCCGGCCATGCTGTTGTTCAATCCTGACGACAATGCGGCGTACCGCACCAAAGCGCTGGCCAAATCGGTGCTGGGCATAGAACCCGGTGCCGAGGTGATTTACCAGAGCCTGCGTTACCTGCTGGACAACCCCCATGTGACTGGCACTACCCTGACCGTCAATGGCGGCCGGCATCTCAAATAAGCCGTCCCGCGAGGAAGTATTTTCATGAGCGTATTACTGCCCGGGTATTACCGCGACATCCTTATTGGCCTGGGTGAAGACCCGGACCGCGAAGGCTTGATCGACACCCCCAAGCGCGCGGCCAAAGCCATGCAGTATCTGTGCAAGGGTTATGACCAGAGCCTGGAGACCATCGTCAACGGCGCCCTGTTCGCCTCCGACAGTGACGAAATGGTGATAGTCGCCGACATCGAGCTGTACTCGCTCTGCGAGCATCACCTGTTGCCGTTTATCGGCAAGGCCCATGTGGCCTATATCCCCACCGGCAAAGTCCTGGGGCTGTCGAAAATCGCCCGCATCGTCGACATGTTTGCCCGGCGCCTGCAGATCCAGGAAAACCTCACCCGGGAAATCGCCGATGCCATTGAGGGTGTAACCCAGGCCGCCGGCGTGGCCGTGGTGATTGAAGCCAAACACATGTGCATGATGATGCGCGGCGTGGAAAAACAGAATTCGACCATGAACACCTCGGTCATGCTGGGCGCATTTCGCGAACCGAGCACCCGCATGGAGTTCCTGCAATTGATTGGACGGAGCAAGCCGTAATGCCACAACTTCAGCCAGGAATGGCCCGTATTCGCGTCAAGGACCTGTGCCTGCGCACGTATATCGGGATCAATGAAGATGAGATCCTCAACAAGCAGGATGTGTTGATCAACCTCACCATCCTCTATGCGGCGCAGGAGGCGGTGCGTGACAACGACATCGACCACGCGCTCAATTACCGGACCATCACCAAGGCCGTGATCCATCACGTCGAAGAAAACCGCTTCGCCCTGCTGGAGCGCCTGACCCAGGAACTGCTGGACCTGGTGATGGCCAACGCGGCCGTGCTGTATGCCGAAGTTGAAGTCGACAAGCCGCACGCGTTGCGTTTTGCCGAGTCGGTATCGATAACGCTGGCGGCCAGCCGCCAGACCGCAACCTCTTGACCCCGGTGACCCCATGACGCCACAAGAACAGCTTGAACTGGAGGCGGCCGCCTTTCGCCGCCTTGTCGCACATCTGGACAGTCGCAAGGACGTGCAGAACATTGACCTGATGAACCTCTCGGGTTTCTGTCGCAACTGCCTGTCCAAGTGGTACAAGGCCGCAGCTGACGAGCGTCAGATCGACCTCAGCCTCGATGATGCCCGCGAAGTGGTGTACGGCATGCCGTATGCAGAGTGGAAATCCCAATACCAGAAAGAAGCCAGCGCCGAACAATCGGCGGCGTTTGCCCAAGGAAAAAAGCATGACTGATCTGAATACCCTGCGCGCCAGCCTCAACAGCGGCGAACACGCCTTTGCAGACACCCTGGCGTTTATCGCAGCGCACTACCATTACCAGCCGCAAGCGTTCAACAACGGCGGCGTAGAAAACGCGGCCGGGCAAAACGAAGGTTCGTGCAAGACGCTGGGCCTGGCCCTGCTGGAAGGTCTGAGTGATCAAGAAGCGCTGCTGGCGTTTGGCGAACATTACCGCTCGGTACTGGCCACCCCCGAAGGCACTGATCACAGCAACATCCGGGCGCTGATTGCCCACGGTTTGGCCGGTGTGAAGTTCGAAGCACAGCCGCTGACGCGCAAGGCGTAAGCCAGCCTCTGCCACATAGGGGGTGGGAGCGGGCTTGCCCGCGATGCAGGCGCCGCTTTTTTTCAGTTACACCGCAGCGATTCCATCGCGGGCAAGCCCGCTCCCACAGGGCAGACACAAAAAAACCGGCCAAGGCCGGTTTTTTTGTTGGGGCGAGTTATCAGAACGATACGTTTTGCAGGTCGTCCAGGTAACGCTCCGCGTCCAGTGCAGCCATGCAGCCTGCGCCCGCCGAGGTGATGGCCTGACGGTAAACGTGGTCAGCCACGTCGCCCGCGGCAAACACGCCTTCGATGCTGGTGGCTGTGGCATTGCCTTCACGGCCGCCCTGCACAACCATGTAACCGTCTTTAAGCTCCAGCTGGCCTTCGAACAACGAGGTGTTCGGCGTATGGCCGATGGCGATGAACACGCCGTCAACTTTCAGCTCGTCAAAGCTGCCGTCGTTGTTCTTCAGGCGGGCACCGGTCACGCCCATGTTGTCGCCCAGGACTTCGTCCAGGGTCGCGTTCAGCTTGAGCTCGATCTTGCCTTCAGCTACACGGGCGTGCAGCTTGTCGATCAGGATCTTCTCGGCACGGAATGTTTCGCGACGGTGAACCAGGGTCACTTTGCTGGCGATGTTGGCCAGGTACAGGGCCTCTTCAACGGCCGTGTTACCCCCCCCCACTACGGCAACAGGCTTGTTGCGGTAGAAGAAACCGTCACAGGTCGCACAGGCCGAAACGCCCTTGCCCATGAACGCTTCTTCGGATGGCAGGCCCAGGTAACGGGCGCTGGCGCCGGTGGCGATGATCAATGCATCGCAAGTGAAAGTACCGCTGTCGCCCTTGAGGGTGAACGGGCGGTTTTTCAGATCCACTTCATTGATGTGGTCGAAAATGATTTCAGTCTCAAAACGCTCGGCGTGTTCGCGCATGCGATCCATCAACGCCGGGCCGGTCAAGCCGTGAACATCACCCGGCCAGTTATCGACTTCAGTAGTGGTGGTCAGTTGACCGCCAGCCTGCATGCCCGTGATCAGCAGTGGTTTGAGGTTGGCGCGGGCTGCATAGACTGCAGCGCTGTAACCGGCAGGGCCGGAGCCCAGAATAATCACACGCGAATGACGTACTTCAGACATGACTCACTCCTATGGCCGCCCGCATTAAAACCGGGTCGGAACGCCGCTTTACCGGCTGGAATAAAAAGAAACCTTAAACCTGCTCAGGCAGTGCCTGAAATTCGCAGATCCTGAAAAATATGGGTGAAGCTTATAGAGGCCGCAGAGAGTAAGGAAATACGCATTAACAATCCAGCTCATAGCAGGTCTCTATGTAGTCGAATTCGATTTTAGACGGCTTTGTTACAGTTATTGTCGATACAGCGACAAGGCTTTCGTCCTACAGATAAAGCCGTTAAGGTCGCCCGGTTTCCCACTGCTCGGAGCTCTCTATGCCCGCCCCCGTTCTCTCTGGCCCGCAGTATCTGCGTGAAGGCCTAAAGTTGGTACTCAGCCCCGGCCTGCGCCTGTTCGTGCTGCTGCCGTTGCTGACCAATCTGGTGCTGTTCGTCGGGTTGATTTATTTCGCCGGGCATCAGTTCAGCCTCTGGGTCGATGCCTTGATGCCATCGCTGCCCAGCTGGCTCAGCTTTCTCAACTACGTGTTGTGGCCGCTGTTCGTGGTGCTGGTAGCACTGATGGTGTTTTTCACCTTCACCATGCTGGCCAATATCATTGCTGCACCGTTTAACGGTTTTCTCGCGGAAAAAGTCGAAGCCGTAGTGCGCGGGGTCGATAACTCTCCGCCCTTCAGCTGGGCCGAACTGGCGGCCATGGTGCCCCGCACCCTGGCCCGGGAATTGCGCAAGCTGGGCTATTTCTTGCCTCGTGCCATTGCGCTGCTGATCCTCTCGTTCATTCCGGTGCTCAACCTGATCGCGGCACCGCTTTGGCTGTTGTTCGGGGTCTGGATGATGGCTATTCAGTACATCGACTACCCGGCCGACAACCACAAGCTGGGCTGGAACGAAATGCTTGCCTGGTTGCGCGAGAAACGCTGGCAGAGCATGAGCTTCGGCGGCATCGTCTATCTGGTGCTGCTGATCCCCGTGGTCAACGTGCTGATGATGCCGGCCGCCGTGGCCGGGGCAACCCTGTTCTGGGTGCGTGAGCGCGGCGACGAAGCGCTGGCAGCGGCCAGCCGCAGCTAACGTCTTCACAAATCTATCATTACCGTGACATATGGCCGTCATGGCCCCCACGCACACTGGGGCCATGACCACAGCCCTGCATATCGCCCTGATCACCGAAACCTTCCCGCCCGAAATCAACGGTGTGGCCAATACTCTTGGCCAACTGTGTAATGGCTTGCGCGCACGCAATCACCACGTAGAGCTGGTGCGCCCGCGCCAGGCCGACGATGGCAGCCGGCGCAGCAACGACGAGCTGATGCTCTGCCGGGGCGGGCCATTACCGGGCTACCCCGGCCTGCAATGGGGCCTGACATCCACCCACCGCCTGACAAAACGCTGGCGCCAACAAACTCCGGACGTGATCTATATCGCCACGGAGGGGCCACTGGGCCTGTGTGCATTACGTGTCGCACGGCGATTGGGCATTACGGTGGTCACGGGCTTTCACACCAATTTTCAGCAGTATTTGCATCAATACGGCCTGGGCCTGTTCACCCGCGCGCTGACCCTCTATCTGCGCTGGTTCCATAACCGTTCTGCATTGACCCTGGTCCCCAGCACCAGCCAGCGCCTGGAACTTGCGCGCCGGCATTTTGAACGCCTGGAACTGCTCGAACGGGGTGTCGACAGCCAGCTTTTCAGCCCCGCAAAACGCCAGAATGCGTTGCGCCACAGCTGGGGTCTCAGAGACAACGATATTGCGCTGCTGCATGTCGGGCGCCTGGCACCGGAAAAAAACCTCGGTGCCCTCAAGCGCTGCCTTGATGCGCTGCAAGCCTGTTACCCGGGGCGCCGCTTCAAGTTGATCGTGGTGGGCGACGGGTCAAAACGCGCAGCTCTGGAAGCCTCGTTGCCTGAGGCGATTTTTTGCGGGCAACAGGCCGGGGAAGCGCTGGCGCACCACTACGCCAGTGGGGACGTGTTTTTGTTTCCGAGCCTGAGCGAGACCTTCGGCAATGTGGTGCTCGAAGCCCAGGCCTCGGGCCTGGGCGTGGTGGCGTATGACGAGGCCGCTGCAGGCCAGCATATCCGCCACGGCTACAACGGCGTGCTGGCCATGCCGGGCGATGAATACGCCTGGATCGAAGCCGCATGCTGGTTGCTGGAAGACCCCGAAACCTTGCGCACCCTGCGCCTTAATGCGCGACGCCATGCCAGCCGCCAAAGCTGGCCGGGGGTTATCGAGCAGTTCGAAAACCAGTTGCACCGTGCTTGCCGGAGCTGCGCATGCGCAGCCCCGGGGCCGGTGCAGATCGAATCGAAAAAACCTTGAGCCAGGGTCTGTTGACGTTTGGCTATCGGCCCATCGGGTCGCGTGTCACAACTAAACGTCAACAGATCCCAGGGACTTTTCAATCGCCAGGATTACCGTTGCATCGTCAGGCGCGGTTCGCGGTGAGAAGCGCGCCAGCACCCGACCGTCCTGACCGACCAGAAACTTCTCGAAGTTCCAGGTGATGTCCCCTTCGAACTCAGCCCCCTCGCCTGCCAGCAAACGATAGAGCTGATGACGGTCAGGGCCGTTGACGTCCAGCTTGCTGCTCAGCGGGAAGCTGACGCCGTAGTTGAGGCTGCAAAACGCTTGAATCTCTTGCTCGGTACCCGGCTCTTGCCCGGCGAACTGGTTGCAGGGCACACCCAATACGCTGAAGCCCTGGCCCTTGTACTGCTGATAGAGGTTTTCCAGCGCCGCATATTGCGGCGTCAAACCACATTTGGAGGCGACGTTGACCACCAGCACCACGTTGCCCTTGAAAGTTTCCAAGGGCAGTGGCTGGCCGCTCAGCGTGTCTAAGATCAGGTCGTGAAAAGCACTCATGACGGACTCCAAAATTCACGGTCTATGTTCAGGCAATCGCTCAAGATGCCGATTGCCATAATCATCAATGATGCAAAAAGGCGCCCGCAGGCGCCTTTTTTAAGCTAGTTCACACGTGAGCTTAGCAGCACTTGTCAGTGCTGATGACCGCCTTCACCGTGGACGTGGCCGTGAGCGATTTCTTCTTCGCTCGCGTCACGGATAGCAACAACCTTGACCTTGAAGTTCAGACGCTGACCAGCCAATGGGTGGTTGCCGTCTACAGTCACGTCGTCGCCGTCCAGATCACGGATGGTCACGATTTGCATCTGGCCGTCCGGCGCCGAAGCGTGGAACTGCATGCCAACTTCCAGTTGGTCAACGCCTTCGAACATGTTGGCGCTCAAAGTGCTTACCAGCTCGGCGGAGTACTCGCCATAAGCGTCTTCAGGTTCAACGCTGACTTCCAGCTCATCACCAACTGCCTTGCCAACCAGAGCCTTTTCCAGACCCGGAATGATGTTACCTGCGCCTTGCAGGTAGACCAGCGGCGCGCCGCCGGCGGAGCTGTCGATGACCTCACCAGCGTCATTGGTCAGGGTATAGTCGATGGAGACAGCCTTATTGGCGGCGATCGTCATGGGGCGAGACCTTTTGCAAAAAAATAATGAGTGCGCAAGTTTAACCAAGCAATCGCCTGAAAGCGAACACAACCAAGACCAACGGATAATTTTGAAAACTTCAACGATCATTGGCTGGCGTCAGGATGAAGAGCAACACTGGGTTGTCGTGCTTTCCTGCGGCCACACCCAGCACCAGCGTCACCAGCCGCCCTGGCAATCGAGGCCCTGGGTGCTTGATCCATTGCAGCGCCAGAAAAAAATAGGCCAGCCCTTTGCCTGTGGCTGGTGTGCTCAAGACGCGGATAGCGCTAATCTTGGCAATTGATTCAGGCACCAGCCCCGTTAATCGGGCGTTGCCCTTGCAATGCCACGTCAGGAAGCTCGCATGCAAACTTTCTTTATCGCCCCCACTGACTTTGGTGTGGGCCTGACATCCATCAGCCTCGGCCTGGTTCGCACACTGGAACGCGCCGGTTTGAAAGTCGGCTTTTTCAAGCCCATTGCCCAGCCCCATCCGGGCGACCTTGGCCCCGAGCGCTCCACCGAGCTGATGGCCCGCACCCACGGCCTCAAGCCGCCTACCCCGCTGGGGCTGGCGCATGTCGAGCGCATGCTCGGCGACGGCCAGCTGGATGAATTGCTCGAAGAAATCATCAGCCTTTATCAGCAGGCCGCCATCGGCAAGGACGTGCTGATCGTCGAAGGCATGGTGCCCACCCGTACTGCCAGCTACGCGGCGCGGGTCAACTTGCACCTGGCCAAGAGCCTGGACGCCGAAGTGATACTGGTCTCGGCCCCGGAAAACGAAGTGCTGACCGAGCTCTCCGGCCGTGTCGAGTTGCAGGCCCAATTGTTTGGTGGCCCCAAAGACCCGAAAGTGCTCGGCGTCATCCTCAACAAGGTTCGCACCGACGAGACCATGGAGGCCTTTGCGGCACGCCTCAAGGAACACTCGCCGCTGCTGCGCAGTGGTGATTTCAAGCTGCTGGGCTGCATTCCGTATCAACCTGAACTCAACGCCCCGCGCACCCGCGATGTGGCCGAGTTGCTC
>JBILYW010000423.1:0-4003 GCA_044377555.1 Pseudomonas sp. | reverse complement strand
CGTCGCTGGCTATCGAGAACAACACCCTGAGTGTGGAGCAGGTCACAGCGGTGCTGGAAGGGCGTCGAGTACTGGGTTTGCCGCGCGAGATTCAAGAAGTGCGTAATGCGTTTGCAGCGTATGAGGCTATGCCTGGTTGGCATTGCGCTTCACGAACGCATTTATTGAGTGCCCACGGGCTATTGATGCACGGGTTGCTCGACGATGCGGGCTTGTTCCGTCGCAGTGATGTGGGGATCTATCGTGGGGACCGTCTGCTGCACATGGCGCCGCCCCAGAGCCGGGTCTCTCAATTAATGGATGATTTGCTCGGCTGGCTGTCCTCGACGCAACTGCACCCGCTGATTGCCAGCTGTGTATTTCACTATGAATTTGAGTTTATCCACCCGTTTGCCGACGGCAACGGGCGCATGGGGCGTTTATGGCAAACGCTGATGCTCAGTCAATGGCGGCCTGTGATGGCCTGGTTGCCGGTTGAGACAGTCATTTGTGAGCAGCAGCAAGCCTATTACGCAGCCTTGTCTGCTGCCGACCAGCACGCCGAAGCGACCCCTTTTGTGGAGTTCATGTTGCAAGCATTGCATCAGTCTCTGTTGTCAGTATCGAAAACCGATCAAGTAAACGACCAAGTAAGCGACCAAGTAGTCCGCCTGCTTACCGCCCTGGACGGCGCTGTGGCGCTCAAGGCCGGGGAGCTGATGCAGCGATTGGGGTTGAGCCACCGCCCGACTTTTCGGGTTAACTACCTCAATCCGGCCCTTGCTGACGGGTTGATTGAAATGACTGATCCGACATCCCCCCGCAGCCCGGCGCAAAAATACCGTTTGACGCCACATGGCCTGAATTGGGTCAACCGTCAATAACTGTGTAAGGACTTCCCCATGAGCTGCTGGCCCGATTCTCGTTTTACCGACCTGGCAAAGATCGACCACCCCATCATCCAGGCCCCCATGCTGGGCGCTGGCGCCGATATGATGATCGGCGTAGCGAAGGCCGGGGGGCTGGGCTCTTTGGCGTGTGCCACGCTGACTCTGGAATCGATCCGCACCGAAGTGGCGGCTTTTCGTGCCGCGTGCGATCAACCACTGAACCTGAATTTCTTCTGCCATCAACCCCCCGAGTACGACGAAGCCGCAGCCCTGCAGTGGAAGTCGCTGTTCAAACCCTATTACACCGAGCTTGGCGCCGACTATGACGCGCCAACCCCGGTGTCGAGCCGTGCACCTTTTGATGAGGCCACCTGCGCTCTGGTCGAAGAATTGCGCCCCGAAGTGGTCAGTTTTCACTTTGGCTTGCCGGCCCCGGAGCTGGTGGCCCGGGTCAAGGCGTGTGGTGCCAGGGTCCTCAGTTCCGCCACCACCGTGGAAGAAGCCCGGTGGCTGGAGCGCAATGGCTGTGATGCAATCATCGCCATGGGCTACGAGGCCGGTGGGCATCGGGCGATGTTTTTAAGCAGCGAGCTGACCACCCAGATCGGCACCTTTGCCCTGGTGCCGCAGATTGTTGATGCGGTATCCGTGCCGGTGATTGCTGCCGGCGGGATTGCCGATGCGCGGGGCATCGCCGCTGCGTTTGCACTGGGCGCCAGTGCCGTGCAAATCGGAACCGCGTACCTGTTCTGTGCCGAGGCCACTGTCACTCAACCCCATCACCGGGCGCTACGCGAAGCCAGTTCCAGCCAGACCGCGCTGACCAACCTGTTTACCGGCCGCCCGGCCCGCGGCATCGTCAACCGGGTGATGCGCGAGCTGGGCCCGATCAACCTCCGGGCGCCGGCCTTTCCGTTGGCGGGCGGGGTGCTGCTGCCCTTGAAGGCCAGGTCCGGGGGCAGCGGTGATTTCATCAACCTGTGGGCCGGTCAGGCATTCCCCCTCAGCCCGGGGCGCACGGCGAACCTGTCGTCCTGTGAACTGACCCGCCAGTTTGTCGAGGACTACGCGGCGCGCTCTGCATGCACATAACGGGTTTGCGCGGCATGGCTGGAGGTGCGGACCAGCAGCACGATCGCACCCAGCACCGGCAGGCTCACCAGCAGTAGCGCATAGCGCAGCGACTCGACACCGAAGGCCGGGAGCAGCGCATCGCTGAACAGACCGGCCAGCAGCGGCCCGACACCAACCCCCAGCAGGGTTGAAATGATGGTCTGCAAGGCCATCGCCGTGCCGCGGCGGTTGGCCGGAACCAGTTGCGTGACCAGGTTGTAGGACGGGGCCACCCACCACACCACAAAAAAACTGTAGAACGCGCACCACAGCATCGAACTGGGGATTGGCACGCCGCCCAGTTGAGCCCACACGGTGTTGGGCCACAGCAAGTAGGCGAAGAGCGCACTGATGGCCGCCACGTGGCCGATCACCGGTATTCCTACCTGCCAGTGCGGGTTGCGCGGTGTCAGGTGGTCGCTCAGCCAGCCGCTGAACAACGCGCCGATCCCGGCAAAACCACCGCAGATAAACCCGGCCAGCAGCCCGGCATGTTGCAGCGACAAACCGTGGGAGCGCACCAGAAAACTGGTGTTCCACATGCCAATCGCATACGAGCTCAGGGTGGTCAGGCCGCCGGCCATGATCAGGCAGCGGTAAGCGGGCAGGGCCCAGAGCTTGCGCGCTTCACTGCCCAGGCTTTGCAACGGATGGGCCGCATGGGCGCTGGCCAGATCCCAGCGCCCCCGGGCCGGATCTTTCGCGACAAAGGCCAGCACCGTGGAAAACAACAGTGCCGGCATGCCGATCACGATAAAGGCCGTGCGCCAGCCATAGTGCTCCACCACCCAGGCGCCCAGGCTCAGGCCGATCACCGCCGAAAAAGTCGGTGCGGCCGTGAAGCAGCTGATGGCGAACGAGCGCCGGTGCGGCGGGTACAGATCGGCAATGATCGACATCGACGCCGAGGTGGTCGGCGACTCGCTCACCGCAACCGCCATACGCGCCACGGCCAGCATCCAGAAACTGACGGCCAGGCCGCAGAGTACAGTGGCCACGGCCCATAACAGGCAGGCCAGCGCCAGCAGGCGGGTGCGCGACATGCGATCGGCCAGGCGCCCGGCGGGCAAGGCGAGCAGGGCGTACACCCCGGCAAAGGCCAGGCCGGAAATCAGCCCCATCGCGGTATCACTGACCCCGAACTCAATTTTGATCGGTTCAATCATCACCGCCAGAATCTGGCGCCCGACAAAGTTGTCGGCAAATACGGCCGCCAGCAACAACAGCAAAGCGTGACTGCGCCAGCCGACCCGAGCGTTGGACATAGATGATTTCCTGTCAGATAAAAACGCCAAAGGCGCTGACCCCGTCAGCGCCTCTGGCAAGGAGCAACGCCTCAGGCCCGCTGACGCGCCAGGGTCATGGCGGTGTCTTCGATCATGTCTTCCTGGCCGCCGACCATGCCGCGTCGGCCCATCTCCACCAGAATCTCGCGCGCCGGCACGCCGTACTTCTTCTCGGCCCGCTTGGCGAACAGCAGGAACGAGCCATACACCCCGGCGTAACCCATGGTCAGGGCATCGCGGTCACTGCGGATCGGGAAGTCCATGATCGGCACCACCAGGTCCTCGGCCACGTCTTGAATGCCGAACACGCTGACTCCGGTTTCGATGCCCATGCGGTCACACACAGCCACCAGGATTTCCATCGGCGTGTTGCCCGCACCGGCGCCCAAACCGGCCGCCGCCGCATCGATTCTGGTGGCCCCGGCTTCGATGGCAGCAATGGAGTTGGACACGCCCATCGACAGGTTGTGATGGCCGTGAAAGCCGATCTCGGTGTCCGGGTGCAGCGCTGCACGCAAGGCCTCAACCCGGGCCTTGATGTCGTGGGGCAGCATGTAGCCGGCCGAGTCGGTGAGGTATACGCAGTTGGCGCCGAAGCTTTCCATCAGCTTGCCTTGCTTGACCAGCCCTTCAGGGCTGTTCATGTGGGCCATCATCAGGAAACCCACCGTGTCCATGCCCAGCTTGCGGGCATAGGAGATGTGCTGTTCCGACACGTCGGCTTCGGTGCAGTGG
>JBILYW010000032.1:0-11955 GCA_044377555.1 Pseudomonas sp. | reverse complement strand
GACGCCAGGCCAAACTGGCCCGGCACCGGAGTGCCATCCGGGCGGCCGATCCACACGCCGATCAAATAGCGCGGCCCCACCCCGATCGCCAGTGCATCACGAAAGCCATAACTGGTACCGGTCTTCCAGGCCAGCAGCGGCCGCTGTACCAGCTCGGCTTTCGGGTCGCGGTCAGGGCGCGCCTGGCCACTGAGGATGCGCCGGATGATCCACGCCGCGCCCGGCGACAGCATGCGCCGCTCGTGCAGTTCATCTTGCGGTTGCAGGCGCAAACTGGCGCTGCGCCCCTCTCGCGCCAGGGCGCTGTAACCACTGACCAGGTCCTCCAGCCGGCTGCCGGCGCCGCCCAGAATCAACGCCAGATTGGGCTCGGCCAGTGCCGGCAAACTTAACGCCACCCCGCCGTTACGCATATCGGCAGCAAAGCGCTTGGGGCCGTATGCCTCAAGCAACTGCACGGCGGGCAAATTGAGCGAAGTGACCAGCGCCGCACTGGCCGAGACCGGCCCGCTGAAGCCCATCGAGAAGTTGCCCGGCCGGTAGTCGCCATAGCGCCGCGGCACATCCTGCAACAGCGACTCGGAGTGGATCAGCCCGGCGTCCATGGCCATGCCATACAAAAACGGCTTCAGGGTGGAGCCGGGCGAGCGCATGGCGGTGATCATGTCGACATGGCCAAAGCGGCGCGCATCGTTGATGTCCACCGAGCCCAAATACGCGCGCACCGCCATGCTTTCGGTTTCGACCACCACGATGGCGGCCGAGGTGTGATCGGGTAAACGGGCACGCCAGCCCAGCAGTAAATCTTCGAGACGGCGCTGCAGGTTGGCATCCAGGGTGGTGCGAATCAGCGGCGGGCTGTCGGGGCGGTTGAGCCTGCGCGCCAGCAACGGTGCCAGGCTCGGTTCCAGTCGTGGCGCCAGCAACAGCGGCTCTTCCAGCGCCTCATCCACTGCCGGTTGCGGCCACACCCGATACTCGGCCAATCGGCGCAGTACCTTGTCCCGCGCCACTTGTGCCCGCCCCGGATGGCGATCGGGGCGCAGCCGGCTCGGCGCTTGTGGCAACACCGCCAGCAGCGCGGCCTCGGAATGGGTGAGCTGCTGCGGCGACTTGCCCAGATAGGCCCAACTGGCCGCCGCCACGCCTTGCAGGGTGCCGCCAAACGGGGCGCGGTTGAGGTACAGGGTGAGAATCTGGTCCTTGGACAGGTGCCATTCCAGCTGCGCGGTGCGCCACAGCTGGCGCAACTTGCCGGGCAGCGTGCGCTCATGGGGGTCGAGCAAACGCGCAACCTGCATCGACAACGTACTGCCGCCCGACAACACCCGCCCGCCCGTGAGGTTTTGCCAGGCCGCACGGCCCAGCGCCAGGGGGTTGACCCCCGGGTGCCGGTAGAACCAGCGGTCTTCGTAGGTCAGCAAGGCATCCAGATACAGCGGCGAAACTTCATTGACCTGCACCGGGTAGCGCCACACGCCGTTGGCGTCGGCAAACCGCCACAGCGGCGTGCCGTCTTCGGCAAGGACCACGCGGGCCAGATCATCCCGGGGCAAGGGCAACGGCCAGATCCTGTCGGCCAGCCACAGCAAGGCGCACGCCAGCAGCAAACCGCCGGCCGTCCTGCCCAGATTTTTTTTGATCCCTGCCCTCACAGACACTTACTCGCTACGCAACTTACGGCATGGATAGATGCCTGATGTGTATATCTGGCACAGTGGCCACCTTACTCATCGGAACATGACCATGCACGTCGAAAGTTTTATTGGAAATCTTGGCCTGTGGCTGGGCACGCTGGTTCGTTTTATCGTCGAGACCCTGAGCGGCCTGTTCGGTGCCATCACCGAGGCGGGCGGCAACTTTATCGACGGCATGGCCCGTGCACTGGGCATGGACACCTCCATCATCAGCATTCTGGTATTGATTGCCGGCCTGCTGTTTTTGTACAACGCGGTGCGCGCCTTCATGCGCGCCTCGATCTTCGGCGGCGTGATCTGGATGCTGCTGGGGCTGTGGGTGTTGAGCTGGATCATCACCTGAGCACAGCGTAATCCACTGTGGGAGCCAGCCTGCTGGCGATGCAGGCGACCCGGTCTGCCTGACTCACCGCAGCGATGCTTTCGCTGGCAAGCCAGCTCCCACAGTTATTCCACCGGCTTTATCGCCCCTTGATCACCATCTCGCCTGGCGTGTCGCCCACGGCCTGCCAGTTGGGGCGGTACATCGACTCCACTTGCGGCGGCGGAACGCGGTAGGTGCCCGGGGTTACCGCGCGGGCCAGGTACAGCAAATGCGTGGTGCCATAGCCATCCAGTTTCAGCGCTGCCACATAACGATCATCCCGGTATTCCTGGTGCTGCACGCTGGCGTTCTGCATCGACTCGCGCCATTGCTTGACCTGGGTGCTGGCGTTTTCAAGGCTGGCTGCGCTCTGGCCCAGGTTCTGGTTCTCCAGTTCCAGGCCCGCCGGCAGCAAGTCCACCACTAACGCGTCCGGCACCTGCTGCTTGGCCGTCACGGCCAGATGCACCAGCACCAGATCACCGCTTTTGAGCGCCTTGATGTCCAGCGGCTCGCCGTTCATGCCCAGGTAATCACGACGAATGCTCATGTTCTGACCGCCCGCCGCCGGCGCCTGCTGTGGATAACCCGAAATGGTCAGCTGTTGATAAATCGGCGTGCTGCCTTCATTGCGCAAGGTCAAGGGTGACGCCAGCAACGGCCCTTCGAGCTTGAGACCCGACTGGGCGTTGTTCAGCTCGCGGGTCTGACTGCCACTGGTGAGCTGCGCCGACCAGTCTTTTTCGGGGGTGCTCAACAGATCGCGACCGGCGAGGAACAGCGAGTTGCGCTCCTGGGTCGACATCCATTGGCTTGCTGCCAGTTGATCCGACAGGTCGAACAAGCGTTGCTCGCGCTGGCCGCTCATCAGGTTGTTCTCTTCCAGCAAGGCCAGAATCAGGGCCTGATCACGCAGCGGGCTGCCGTAGTCGCCCAGCCATTGATCGGCCTTGCGGGTGACGGCCAGGCCTGCCACCAGGGCCTGATCAGCACGGGGCTGGTCGCCCATTTTCTGCAGGGCAATGGACAACTGCACCAACGGCAGGCCGGAACGGGCATCGCTGCGCCGTTCGAAAATGCTGCGCAACGCCCCCAGCGGCGCTTGCTGGCTGCGCGCCAGAACCATCGCGGCATAGGCCTGCACCGCAAAACGGGTGTGATCGAGGTTTTCGCTGTAGTCGGCTTCGATCAGGTTGCGTTCCTGCACATAGCGCAGCAAGCGCTCGCTGGCTTTTTTCAATGCCTCGGGCGGCACGGCGTAGCCCTGATCGCGGGCGCGCAGCAGGAAGTCGGTGACATAGGCCGTCAACCAATATTCTTCCTGACCGTCCGCCCCCCACAGACCAAAGCTGCCGTTGTAACGCTGCATGCCCAGCAGGCGCTCGATGCCCAGCTCGATTTTGCGTTTGCGCTCGGTGTCGGGCTCGCCTTCCAGGCCCAGGCGCTTGAGCAGGGCCGCATCGGCATACAACGCCGGATACAGGCCGCTGGTGGTTTGTTCAGAGCAGCCATACGGGTAGGCCTTGAGTGCGCGAATCTGCTCGCCCAGGTTCAGCGGCGGGCGGCTCGACAGGCTGAGCAGGGCTTCCCGCCCGGCCGGCTCAAAGGCTTGCAGCTCGGTGTCGGGCAGGCTCCACGGCTGATCGTTCAGAACGGTGCGGTAATGCTTGAGCAAGGCCGGGTACGCCGGGCGAACGCCCAGGGTCCACTCACGGGTGAACGGTGCCAGGGTTTCGCCCGGCAGGTCGAGGCCGTTGACTGTGACCTTGACCTGCCCCGTGCCAAACCCGCCCAGCGCCTTGACCGGAATCTGCAAGGTGCTGCGCTGGCCGGGGCTCAGGGTTACGTTTTGCGTCGCGTCGCCCAGCAGGCTCAGTTGGCCTTCGGTAGTGAGCTGCACCTGCAGCTTTTGCGGTTTGTCGGTGAGGTTGGACAGGTCCAGTGCCAGCTTCGTCTCGTCGCCACCGGCCAAAAAGCGCGGGGCGGCCAGCTCGGCCACCAGCGGTGCGGCGACTACGGTTTTGGCCTCGGCCATGCCGTAGCGATCATCGGTCCAGGCCTGGGCCATCAAGCGCAGCTCGCCATTGAAGTCGGGGATATTCACACTGACTTCGCCTTCGCCCTGCTCGTTGAGCGTCACCGGCGCGCTCTGCAGCGCCACGATGGTCACGCTGGTGGCCGGACGCTTGCCGCCCTTGGCCAGCGCCGCATCACCGCCAAATGCCAGACTGGCCAAACGGCCCTGCCCGGCTTCGATCAGTTGCCCGTAGATATCCAGCTGGTCAGCGCCATAGGCCTTGCGCCCAAACAGGCTGGCGTAAGGGTCCGGGGTCGGGTAGTCGGTGATATTGAGCACGCCCGCATCCACTGCCGCCAGCAGTACGTGGGCCTGCTTGGGAATGCTGCCATCCGCGTTTTTGGCGTGGATCTTCACCGTCAGGGGCTGCTTGGGACGCATTTTTTCCGGTGCGTCGAGGGTCAGCGCCAACTTGCGCTGGCTGCGATCGATCGGCAGGTGCAGTACGCCGACAGCACGCTTGGGGGTGATGTTGGTCTTGCGCTCGCCGGGACGGATCACCAGGGCGCTGATATACAGGTCGTGGCGGGCCCAGCTCGGGTCCAGCCTGATGTCGAAGGTCTTGCCTTCGGCAGGCACTTCGATCTCTTCCCACCACAGCGGGCCGTCGCTGCCTTCAACCAGCAAATAACCCTTGCCCGCCGACGGTGGCGTGACCGTCACTTTGGCCGTGTCGCCATCGGCATACGCCGCCTTGTCCAGTGCCAGCTTGACCTGGTCAGGGCGCACGGCGCCGCCTTCGGCGTTGTCCTGGGCGCGGTAACCGGCCCAGAAACGCAGGCTGCTGATCAGGCCTGTTTCCGGGTCTTCAACTTCAACACGGTAAGGGCCCCACTCCACCGGAAAGCTGACCTTGGCGGTTTCGCCAGCCTTGAGGCTGAGGGTTTCTTCGTTGAGGTTGAGGAATTTCTCGTTGTAGTGATAGCTCCAGCCGTCGTTGTCCGAGTAGTTCCAGTAGTAATCGCGGCGCTCGCGCACCAGCCGTACCTTGAGGTTCTCGGCGGCCAGTTTGTTGCCTTGACTGTCGGCTACCAGCAGCTCAAATGCCACCGGACCATCGCCGTCGGTTTCAGTGCCCTCGAACAACCCGCGTAGCCCGGGCATGCGCTCTGCCGGCCATACCGGCTGCACCAGGCGCCGGGTAATCGGCCGCCCCCCGGACTCTTGCAAACTGGCCTGCACAATCAGTTGCAGCGGAGATTTGGCATCGCTCCACTGGCTTTCAAGGCTGATGGTTTCTTTGCCTTCGGCGTTCAATACGCTTTCGTCCAGTTCCAGGTCCTGGGTCAGTTCGGTTTCTGTTACCGAACCAAACTCATAGCCCGGCAAGGCGCTGACCGCTTCACGCAATGGCCGCACATAAACCTGCCCGCTCAAGCGATTGCCGGCGGCCGGGGCACCATACAGGTAACGGCCCGTCACCTGGATTTCAGCCGTTTGTTCAGGGCTCAGCGGTGTGTCGCTGCCCTTAAGCTCCAGCGCCATGCGCTCGGGCAGGAAGTCTTCGACCAAAAACTCATACAGCTGCGGCTTGCCGTCACCAAAATCGAACACCAGCTGCCAGCGCCCGGTCGGGGCTTCGGCGGCCAGTTGCAGCGGGTACTGATAGAACCCCGACGCATCCGGCGTCCAGACAAACTTGCGGCTGACCTGCTCGTCCGGGCGACGCACTTCAACGCTGACCGGCTGCGGCTTGACCGGGTTGCCGTCGCGGTCGCGGAGCAAGGCATTGAGCAGCACGGTTTCGCCGGGGCGATACAGATCACGCGGGCCAAACACAAAGAACTGCAACGGATGCGCCTGCGGGCCACCGATATCAAATTCGGCCAGGTCCAGCGCCGCCGTGTTCAAACGCAGCAGGCTGGTCTGATCACCCTGGCGCGCCACCAGCACTTCGGCCTTGGGCGGCAGTGCCAGTTCTGCGTGGCCATCCTTGCCGGTTTTGCCCTGACCGAGCATCCGGCCTTTGCCATCGAGCAGTTCCAGCTCGACGCCGGCCAATGCAGTGCCGCCTTCCAGGGCCTGGGTGAAGACATCCAGGCGCTTCTGATAGCGGTGCACCGAAAGGCCGATATCACTGAGGGTGAACAAGGTGGCGGGGGTCGAATAGTTGTAACTGCCCGATGCTGTCATCACCGCCAGGTAGACACCCGGCTGCTGCAACGGTTTGATCCCGGAAGTCGGCAAGATCAGGGTTTCACGGGTATTGCGCGCCGGGTTCAGGTCGAAGCGGCCCGCATACACCATGTCGGCCATGCTCAGCAGGTCCTTGGCTTCGTAGCTCTGCAGGCTGCTGTTGCGGCCCCACTGGCTGAGAAACGCCGGCAGCGACTCGGGTTTGACCCGAAAGAACTCAACGTCAACCTTGTCGACATTCAACGCAATCACTGGCAGGCCTTCGGCCAGGCGGGTCGGCAGCAAATTGCCACGGCTGGCGAAACCGACCGTGGGTTGCAGGTCACGGGTTTCCAGGCGGCTGATGTACTCGGCCGCGAGTTTGGCGTCGTTGACGGCACGCAGGCCGGGGTCGACGGTGAGGATCAGTTTGCGCTGGGGCTCAAGATGGCGCAGGCGCAGTTCCATCAGGTTGTCCGAGAGCTCCCAGGCACCATCGACCTTGCCGGTTTTGGCGTCAACCAAGTGCAGTTTGTCGGCGAAGTTCTGCTGTGGGTCCAGTGGCACCGAGAAACTCACGGACAAGGTGCTGGCCCCGTCCAGCTGTATTTCGGACACATCCACCACGCTCAACTCGCGCCCGGCATAGCGCTCGGCCAGCGCCTTGACGTCCTGCGCCGGCCTGGCCGGCTGGCTCGCTTCAACCGTCGGCACAGCAGGTTTGTCGATGCTCGAAGAGTCGCAAGCGCTCAGCAGCGCCAGCGTGCAAGCCAGGAACAGTCCTTTGTTAAGCATGGTGTACTCATTGACTAGGCATTGAAGGGGTCGACTATATAACAGCGCGCCATGAACCACAGGCGCACTGGTCAGATTGACTGTGGAACAGGGGGTTGGTTCTCCCCCGCAGATGCTGGCCCGGCTTTTGGGTGGGAGCGGGCTTGCTCGCGATGGCATCACTGCAGCCAACCGATCAGACCGCGTTGTCTGCATCGCGAGCAAGCCCGCTCCCGCAGGTTACAATCACGCTCCCCAAAGGAGCCTGCATGTCTTCCCTATTAGCTGACTGGCGTGACCGCCCGACCCATCGCCGGGTGTGGGCGCTGGCGGCGCCGATGATTTTGTCGAATATTTCTGTACCCCTGGTGGCGCTGGTCGACAGTACGGTGATCGGCCACTTGCCCCACGCCCATCAGTTGGGCGCCGTGGCCGTAGGTGCCAGCATGTACATCTTCCTGGCCTGGATGATGGGCTTTTTACGCATGGGCACCACCGGCTTTTCCGCCCAGGCTGCCGGCCGCGGGGATGGCACGGCGTTACGGCAGATCCTGGTGCAGGGCTTGCTGCTCAGTGTGCTGCTGTCGATGCTGCTGGGGGCGATCGCCACCCCTTTCAGCGCCGTGGCGCTGAGTGTGATGCAGCCCTCGGCCGAGTTGCATGAGCTGAGCCTGGACTTCTTCCATATCCGACTGTTTGGCCTGCCGGCGGCGCTGGCCAGCTATGCACTGGTGGGCTGGTTTCTGGGCACGCAAAACGCCCGGGCACCCCTGGCGATCCTGCTGACCACCAACCTGGTCAACATCGCGCTGAACCTGTGGTTTGTACTGGGTCTGGACTGGGGCGTGGCCGGCTCGGCGCGGGCGTCGGTGATTGCCGAGTGGAGCGGCGCCCTGCTCGGTCTGTGGCTGACTCGCGGTGCACTGCGCAAATTTCCGGGCACGCTGGTGCTGGCCGCCCTGGGCGTTTGGCACAACTGGAAGCCGCTGCTGGGGGTTAACCGCGATATTTTTATCCGCAGCCTGATGCTGCAGTTGGTGTTTTTCTCCATCACCTTGCAAGGCGCGCGGCTGGGTGATGCCACGGTCGCGGCCAATGCGCTGCTGCTCAACGGTTTGCTGTTGGCCGCCCATGCCCTGGACGGTCTGGCTCACGCCGTCGAGGCACTGTGCGGGCATGCCATCGGCGCCCGTGATCGCAATGCCTTGCGCCGTTCGATGGTGGTGGCCTGCGGCTGGTCGTTGCTGGCCAGCGTAGTCTTTGCGTTGTTGTTCCTGTTTGGCGGGCATCTGTTTATCGAGATGCAGACCGACATTCCGAGCGTGCGCGAAACCGCCTTCCAGTACCTGCCGTATCTGGCACTGCTGCCGCTGATTGCGGTGTGGAGTTATTTGCTCGACGGCCTGTTTATCGGCGCCACCCGTGCCCGGGAAATGCGCGATGCGATGCTGATCAGCGTGGTCATCGCCTTCCCCGCCGCCTGGGCGCTGCACGGCTCTGGCAACCACGGGCTGTGGGTAAGTTTTCTGCTGTTTATGGTGCTGCGCAGCCTGACTCTTGGCATGTATGCGTGGCGGATGCAGCGCAAGGACCAGTGGTTCACTGCCCGGGCATGACCTTTCAGGCAAAAAAAAACGCTGACCCCTGCAATGCACAGGTCAGCGTAGTTCAGTCAACGAGGACTGTGCCGGGCAATCAGTGGCTCGACAGGTACGACGAACGGGTCAGGCCCAGACGCAGCGCGTCCAGGTACTGGGTACGTTCCTTGGCGCTGATGTTGGCGCTGGCCACTTTGTCACGGTAGTGATTCATCAACTCTTCGGGCGACAAGTGCACGTAGCGCAGCATGTCTTCGATGGTGTCGTGAGTCTCGATACCGGCGTGATAAACGCTGCCATCTGCATTCTGGTAGATGTTCACCGAGTCGGTGTCACCGAACAGGTTGTGCATGTCGCCCAGGATTTCCTGGTAGGCGCCCACCAGGAAGATGCCCAGCAGGTAGTCTTCGCCTTCGTTCAGCCCGTGAACCGGCAGGCTGGTTTCGATGCTCTGCTCGTCAACGTATTGCTTGATCTTGCCATCGGAGTCGCAGGTCAGGTCTTGCAGTACGGCGCGGCGCAGCGGCTCTTCATCCAGACGGTGCAACGGCAGGATCGGCAATACCTGGCCAATCGCCCAGGTGTCCGGCAGGCTCTGGAACACCGAGAAGTTGCAGATGTACTTGTCTGCCAGCTTGTCGTTGAGTTCGTCGAGCACCTGGCGATGGGAACGCTGACGGGCTTTCAACGAGTTGTGCAGGCGACGGCACACAGCGAAGTAGCACTGCTCGGCCAGGGCTTTTTCGGCCAGGTTGATTTTGCCGTCGGCGTACTGGGAAGCGATATCGCTCATGTAGTGCGTGGCACGCCAGTAAGTCTCGGTGACCATTTCAATGTCGGTCGGACCCAGCAGATCAACCAGCCACTGCACGGTTTCAGGCAGGCTTTCCTTGTTCTCGATCAGCGGCACGTCGTCGTTGTGTTTCTCGACGTCGGTCACTTGCACCACCAGCATGGCGTGGTGCGCGGTCAGGGCACGGCCGCTCTCGGAGAAGATGTGCGGGTGCGGCAGGCTTTGCGCGTCGCAGAACTCCTTGAGCATGCCCACTACAACACCGGCGTAGTCGTCCATGTCGTAGTTGATCGAGCTGGCGTTGCGCGAGTGCGTGCCGTCGTAGTCCACGCCCAGACCGCCGCCCACGTCGATGTGGTCAACCGGCAGGCCCAGGTTGCGCAGCTCGCCGTAGTAACGGATCGCTTCTTTAAAACCGTGCTGGTAGTCCGCCAGGTTGGCGATCTGCGAGCCCATATGAAAGTGCAGCAGGCGGATGCCCTGATCCAGGCCGGCAGCGCGGAAGCGCTCGACCACAGACAGCAATTGCGCGGCAGACAGACCGAATTTGGATTTCTCGCCGCCGGTGTCAGCCCACTTGCTCGATGCCAGGGACGACAGACGCACGCGCAGGCCCACTTGCGGCTTGACCTTGAGCGAGGCGGCTTCTTCGATCACCAGGTCTACTTCGGATTCTTTCTCGATCACGATGAAGACGTTGTGGCCCAGCTTCTGGCCCATCAGTGCCAGACGGATGAACTCGCGGTCCTTGTAACCGTTGCAGACGATGGTGCCGCCCTTGGGGGCCAGCGCCAGCACGGCCAGCAGCTCAGGCTTGGAGCCGGCTTCAAGGCCAATCGACACGTCTTTGGTGGCGATGATGTTCTCGATCACCGCTTCTTGCTGGTTCACCTTGATCGGGTATAGCGCGGTGTACTTGCTCTGGTATTCCAGGCGTTCGATGTTGGAATCGAAGGCGCCGGTCAACTGACGTACACGGTCTTGCAGGATATCCGGGAAACGCACCAGCAACGGCAAGGACAAACCGCTGGTCTTGCGCAGTTCGTCGACTTGCTCGTACAGGTCGATGGGCGAGCTGTTCGGGCCGTTCGGACGGACTTCTACGCGACCGGCTTCATTGATCGCGAAATACCCGGCCCCCCAATGACGAATCCCATAAACGCTGCGGCTGTCCGCAACTGTCCATTGGCTGCCATCGTCTTTGCGTGTGCGTCGTACGGACATCGAAGTCCCCTATAAATAAGTCAAATAGCCCAGCCTGAAAGCAGGCTGGCGCAGTCTAAAGTGTGAAAGTGACGATTAGTCAGACCCTGACAACAGCGCCGAGTTTAGAAACCCGTGATAACAGGCTCTGTGAAAACCATGGCGAGCACAATCTGGCAGGCCCTTCAGGCGCCAGATCAGCTATGCGGTGGTTTTCACAGAGGCTGCTAGCCGCCGGACTTCCTGGCTTTGAACCCGTGTTTGACCAGCTCGGCCAGCAGCAGTTCGACGTGGTCGCCCTGGATCTCGATGATGCCGTCTTTCAACGCGCCACCGGTGCCGCAACGTTTTTTCAACGCCGTGGCCAGGTCTTTGAGCGCGTCTTCGGCCAGCGGTACGCCGGTGATGGTCGTCACCGTCTTGCCGCCACGGCCTTTGCTTTCGCGACGCACGCGGGCAATGCCATCACCTTCGGGGATCAGGGTTTGTTTGCAGGTACAGGCGTCCACCGGCTGGCGACAGTCCGGACAGTGACGACCTGCGTCGGTGGAAAATACCAGGCCACCAAGGGCGGCGAAGGATGCGGCTTTTTTGGCCACCGGCAATCCTCATTCGGAGGACAAATAATTGGCCGGTGCATGACGCTGCTGCGCCAAGGTGTACCGACCGCGAAGCCCCACTCTGGCAGGGGCAGCGCAACTCAGGGGGAAAACCGCCTGAGCCTGAAAAAGGTCGCGCAGTGTAACGACAAAATCGCTGCTGCCCAATAGCCAATCGGCGGCAATTTTCAAAGCTGCAACCCCGAACTTGTGGGAGCGGGCTTGCTCACTATGGGATCGCTGCGGTGTAACTGAAAAACCGGGGCGTCTGAATCGCGAGCAAGCCCGCTCCCACAGGGGGAAAAGGGGTTAATTGGGCGTTTTGATCTGGGCCAGATAGCGCTTGAGCGCATCCAGCGAATCAGGGCAGTACTCCTGTTGCGTGCTCAAGTGCAGCGCCTCGTCCACCGGCATGAAGCAGGCGTTCTGGACTTCTTCGGGCTGCACGTGCAACGGCCCGTCCCACACGGCCGAAAACACCGCGCACCACAGGTGGTTGTGTTCACCTTCAAAGTAAAACCGCTCATGGGCCGTCAGCGCTACGCCACTCACGCCCAGCTCCTCTGCCAGCTCACGGGCCGCTGATTCGGCGTAGCTCTCATCCACGGCCACCATGCCGCCCGCAGCCACATCCCAAAACCCGGGATAAAGCGCTTTGCTCAGGGTGCGCTGATGCACACACAGCTCGCCGGCAGAGTTGAACAAAAGGATAAAAGTGCCGCGCCCGATCAGCCC
>JBILYW010000422.1:0-4024 GCA_044377555.1 Pseudomonas sp. | reverse complement strand
GGTCGGCCATGCGTTTGGCCGAGCCTGCCAAAGGGTTAGACAGAAAGCTCAGGCCTACTTTGCGAACCAGTAGTTCGGGACTGACGCCGATCAGCGTGGCGCCATCAGGCATTGGCACACGGAAGTGATAGCCGCTCGGGTTCTGCGCCCGCAGATTGTGCTGCATGGCGTTCACATCCACGTCCTGGGCAAATATCAATTTTCGCTGCACAGAGAGCACGGCCTTGCGCACGTCGCTGTGGCGGAAGTTGACGATGGCGTGTTCCACCGCTCGCTTGAAGGCTTGCTCGTCCGGGATGTTCTTCTGTTCGACCAGCACAGGCAGTGTTGCTGTGCCGGCTCGTGCGAGGGTGCTTCGTGTTCGCCACTGCGCGTGTTCAGGGACGTAGAGGCACGAGGCCTCAGCAGGATCGAAAGGGATAGCGCCGACGATGATCGGGTTGCTCTGACCGGCTTGGCGCGCTCTATCAAGGGCTTGCGCAACTGTTTTCTGGAACAGGCTATTGGCGTCATCGCCGCCAATGGCAGGTGTTTCGACTCTCTGCAGCATCCCGGTGACGGCTAACTCACGGTCGCCGGATGTGAATGAAAAACTCTGTTTTTCACCAACGACTTGCAACTCGTCCATCTCGTTCGTTCTCAGGGTGCCCGTTCTCATTTTGGGGAAAGCCTCCGTGGCCTAAGGAACAAGAAAAATTAATACTTGAAATATAATCATTATCGTTTCTAATAGAGAACGCTAATCATTTAGATTTGTCAATCACATGAGTGAGCCATGAGAGAGTTAACTTCAATGCAAGCCGCCTGTTGGATCGGGCGCACTGCTCATGCGTCTTTAGGGAGAGTTTCGGCTCATCTGTATGCCGAGTTTGATGGCCATGCCATTGATCTCGAGCAGCTTCGAAAAGCACTTGAACGGGTATGTCTGCTGCATCCAATGCTGCGGGTCAGGCTGAATGCAGAAGGGCTGCAATCCATTGCTTCAATGGACCAGTCACCGCTGTTGGAGGTCGAAGATTTACGCTTGATGAGCGAGCAGGAAGTGACGCAGCGCCTGCTCTGCAAACGTGAGGAGTGGACTCATCAGCAGCTTGATCTGTGCCAGGGACCAGGTGCGCGTTTGTGCGTGAGTCTGCTGGCGGGTGATGATTTCCGCCTGCACGTTGATACGGACATGATCGCCATCGACCCTTCGAGTTTCCGCACGTTGATGGAAGACCTCGCACGGTACTATGAGCACCCCGACGCGCCGCTTCCACACACACCGTCTTTCTTCGACTGGTATGACAAAGCGCGCAGCGATACCGCGCTCAAAACGGCCCGCGACCGGGACCGTCTCTGGTGGCGTGAGCGTCTGGCTGACATCGCGCCGGCGCCGACCTTGCCTTTTCTCGAGACCCAGCCGGACCAGGCGCATAGCGACCGATTAAGCACATGGCTTGGCCCGCAGGAGCGTCAGGCGTTACAGCGCCTCGCCCGTGAACGCAGAATGACCCTGTCCACCTTGATGATGGGGTTGTTTGCAGCAGTCCTCGGCGCGCAAACGGGAGACAGGAGATTTCGTCTCAATGTCCCGACCTTTTGGCGCCCGCCGCTCGTGGGTGAGGTTGAGCGAATCGTCGGCGATTTTGCCAACGTACTGATTCTCGATGTCGATGTCGAGGCGGTCCAGAGCCCGGCCAGGCTGTGCACGCAGCTGGCAGGCAAGATGATCGAATTGCTCGAACATTGCGCCTATCCGGGGGTGAACCTGATGCGCGATCTATCCCGCCATCATGGGTCGCCACAGCTGGCGCCCGTGGTCTTTACCGCCGCGTTGGATATGCCGGGCGCAGACCTTCTTTCTGAGCGCGTGCGGCGCGTATTGGGTCCAATGAACTGGGTGATTTCCCAAGGACCTCAGGTTGCGCTCGACGCGCAGATTGCCTGCGCCGACGGCGGCATCTTGATCAATTGGGATGTCCGTCTGGATGCGCTGCCGCGAGCCTGGGTATCGGATTTTTTCGACCGTTTCGTGGCGCTGGTGCGTGAGGTGGCTGTCTGCTCCGCTGTTCTGGACCAGCCGCTTTCTCAATCAGCGGTTGTCGAAAAGCCACTGACCGCCCTCCAGCAGGCCTATTTGCTTGGACGCAGCGCGCAGATGCCGCTGGGTGGCGTGGCCATGCAGGAGTTTCGCGAGTACCGCGGCGCTATGGATCCGGCTCTGCTGCGAAGCCGTTTGGCCGAGATGGTCCAGCGCCACGAAAGCCTGAGAACACGGATCGATGCGCAGAAACTCGTGCAGTTTGTCAGCGATGAGGTACAGATAAACCTGGAGGAAGTCGACCTTGCGGCCCTGTCGCCAGAAGCGGCGCTCAGCTATGTTGAAGAGCGCCGCGAGGCCTATGCGCACGCGTTGTTCGAGCTGGATCGTTCGCCCTGGAATGTCACGGTCTTCCGGCTTGCGGAAGGTCAATTGAGCGTCTTTGTACGCCTTGATGCATTGATCCTCGATGGACGATCTATTGCTACCCTCATGGTCGAGCTGTTCGACGGTACAACGGGCGAGGAACCGTTCTCGCAGGCTGCATCCGAGCCAGAAGATTTTGTCAGTCAACGCAAGACCGATTCCACCTATTGGAAGGCCAAGCTCGCTGCGGTCAGCGGTGCGCCACGTCTGCCATGGATCACTCCACTGGATCAGGTGGGTGCGTCCCGCTATGAGCGACAGAGCCTGTTGGTGCCCAAAGCGGCGTTCGGTGCGTTCTGCAAGCTGGGTGCACGACAGCGGCTGTTCAAGAACACCACGTTGATGGCGCTGGTGTTGGAAGTGCTGTCGCACTGGCTCGATGAGGGGTGTGTGTGTGTTGCGGTGCCGGTTGCCCCGCAAACGAGCGGTGCCTTTGCCAATCGATCAAGCTTCATTGCGGTTAATTGGTGCGCTGAACCGGATGGCTTTGCCGAGCGGGCCGCCAAGCTGCAAGTGGATGTACTGGAAGGGCTGCAGCATCTGACCTTTTCAGGGGTGGACCTTGCTCGTTTGCTGTTCGAGTCCCACGGCCCGGGCCCGGTGCTTCCCGTGGTGATCACCAACGGTTTTTCCTGGCCGGTCTCGGCGGTGGACAGCCCGATGAGCCTGTGTGATGGGCTGACCCAGACGCCACAGGTGGCGATGGATATTCGCTTCTCGGCCAACGCCGACGGCGCGTTGGTGTTCGATATCGACTATGCGCGCGCGGTGCTGGATCCGGCGGTGGTCAGCGACGTCTTGAGCGCAATCGAAAAGGCGATCAACCAGGTTACGGCAAGCAGTGTTTTTGCCATTGATGCCCCGGCGATCATCGACAGAAGTCACTACCGACTGAATGGCCAGGTCGCTGATGCGTGCCGCGAAGGCTTTCTCGGCCGGATCGCGACCCACATCTTTGATCGCACCCACACCAGAGTCGCCCTTATCAGCGGTGATCGGCAAATCAGCTATGCCGAACTTGGCGACAGTGTGTGCCGCATCATCGCTGCATTGAAAACGCGCGGGCTGTCTCGTGGACAAGTCGTCGCCATCTGCCTGCCTCGCAGCCCGGAGCACACGATGGTGACATTGGCCTGTGCGCTGACAGGCGTGATCTGGGTCCCCATCGACGCGTCAGCGCCGGCCGACCGGTTAAATTACCTGCTGGAAAACTGTCGGCCCGATCTGGTGGTGACTGCCCACAGTGAGTCTCTCGAACATCCATCGGCAACCCCGGATGAACTATTGGCGGTGCAAGCCCAGGTTCCGCCCTTGCTGGGTGACCTGTCGTTAAACGACGCCCCGGCCTATTACCTCTATACCTCGGGCACCACCGGCAAGCCCAAATGCGTGGTTCTGAGCAACCGGGCCACTGCCAATGTCATCGGCAGCACCCTTGAGCACTGGGCCGTGACCGAGCGTGATGTGTTCATGTCGGTAACCCCGCTTCACCATGACATGTCGGTGTTCGACGTCTTGGGATGCCTGACGGCAGGGGCGACCCTGGTGCTTCCCGGTGTGGGTGAGGAAAAGGAT